>CAXBDA010000001.1:0-112955 GCA_963974595.1 uncultured Oleiphilus sp.
TAACAATTTGCCTTATTGAGAGCTTTCGTTTTCGGTTGAGTACATCACTAACCCTGCTTTTAAGGCCTATATACTGTTGTAGGTCTTTAGGGCTTAAGTTCATCTGATGCATGCAAAATTTAATTGCTTCTACTGGGTCAGATGGCGGCATGGGGTAATGTCTGGCTTCGTATACTTCTAACAGCGTCAAGAGCACATCTAGTTCATCACCGTCAGGTGTTCCAATTTCAGTGCCCCATATTAACTCAGTTCGAGCCAACGCTAAAACAAAAATGCCAAGCGTTGGGAATCACTGTTAAATACCCTGATATACATATGATGCCACATAACATAGGTGACAGGTTGCGGAGTGAATTAGCCATAAAGCCTAACGGGTCAGGATCGAACGAATTCGAAAAATGGCGCGTAGTCATGATTGTCTGCGGCATGAAGCGCTTCAATATATTTCTTTCTTGTTTCCCCTACATCAACAAGATTTGAACGACCCCATGTGAACCGCTCTCGTCCTAATGAAACAAGCAACAAGTCAGCTGCGGTTCGTGAATGTCTGCCATTCCCATTTGGAAATGGATGGATCTTAACCAAACGATGTGAAAACCTGGCGGCAATTTCATCAGGTTCATAAGTGGAGAATTCGACCCAACACTTACAATCTTCTATAAGCTGTCTCAACTCTGTGGTTATGCGATATGCTTCCACACCAATATTCCGTTCTGACGTTCTTATTACGCCTGCCCATCGCCACACCTGCCCAAGCATTCTTTTATGTAGATTCTTCAGAAACTGCTCAGACAAAACATCTCGTTTTGACTTAAAGGCCCATTCTTCGGCAGCTAGAATATTGCGCTGTTCCGCCTCATTCAGCTCTGAACGCAGACTGATATATGACGGGAGCAAATCTTCCCGTTCCTCTTCAGTTAGTGGGGTTGACGCTTCATCTTCTTCTATTAATGGGTCTGTCATTAGTCATCCGCCCACAAATTTGAACCCGCCTTTTCAATAATCTTACGCATCATTGTTTCAAGCTGTTCCTTTTCGTCATCAACCAAAACAGATTGTGCTTCGAGCGCCATATTATGCCCTGTAATATTCATCTGTTTATTAGCCAAAGCACGAGCACGGCCTTCTACCACATCTTGGAGTGGATTTTTTGGCACAAGCGCATAGACAACTTTACAATCCATTGCATTGGCGGCCCGCTCTAATGTGTCCAAAGTAATTGAACCTGACTTTTCTGACTTTTCAATATCAAGGATACGAGGCTGACTGACACCCATACGTTTTCCAAGTTGAGCGCTCGTAAGCCCTAAAGCTTCGCGGATAGCCTTAATCCAACCACGAGGAGGGCGTGTATGCGCCTGGGAATTTCGTAACAAATTGAGGCGTCTATCGAGCTGTTTCCTAGCCAAAATACGATCTTCTGCGCGCATAATAATAACCTACACCCTATTTTAGGTTCTCTTACTTATAATATATATATTATATTATCATTCCATCTATATAGCTTATATACTATTTATTATCAAGAATATAATAACCTATAGGTTATTTATAATGGCAGTTTAACGGATAACCTATCCATTAAGTGGCAAATAACAGAATTATTTACTTGTTATATCAATCATCTACATTAGTAGTTTCCAAATCTCGTAATGAGCAAATCTTTTGGCACCTTATAAATATAGCTTTAATATTCGAGCTATCTGATGAGCGTCATCCAACGCTCTATGCTTAACAGGCTGAAGACAAAGTTCTTCACTGTAAGCTGTCTCTTGAAAATCCGGATCTAGTGAAAATATCGATTTAATAGAAAACGATGGTTTGATGCCAAGGTCATTAAACAACTTTAACATCCAGGCTCGCAAGGTTGTAAAAACAGAGAGTTGTCACTGAATTTTCAGCCATGTTGTGAGTCGCTTTTTAATCAAAAAACCGAAATACGTCAGTTTTTTAAAATCTGAACCCCTAATCTTTCATTTTGCTATTTCACACACGTAGCAACGCTTATGAAGTTTAGAGAAGAATTAAATGAAATCCGACATCACCTTAAATTTCCGCTAAATCACCCTTCTCTTCTAACCAGGCTTTTCGATCCGACGCTCTTTTCTTACCCAGTAACATGTCCATATTTTCTGTGGTTTGCTCTAAATCATCGATTGTTAATTGAACTAAACGTCGCGTATCTCGGGCCATGGTTGTCTCACGTAATTGGAGCGGGTTCATTTCACCCAAGCCTTTAAAGCGTTGTACGTTTATTTTGCCCTTCTTCTTTTCAGCAGCAATTCTATCTAGAATTCCTTTACGTTCAGATTCATCCAGGGCGTAGTAGACATCCTTTCCGACATCAATTCGGTACAAAGGTGGCATGGCAACGAAGATATGACCTTTTTCTACCAAATGTCGAAAGTGTTTCACAAACAGCGCGCAGAGTAGCGTGGCGATATGCAGGCCATCCGAGTCGGCATCCGCTAAGATGCAAACTTTACCGTAACGCAAGCTTTCTAAGTTTTCTGAATTTGGATCAACGCCCAATGCAACGGCGATATCATGGACTTCTTGAGACGCCAGAATTTGATTCGAATCAACTTCCCAGGTGTTTAGTATTTTGCCTCGTAAAGGCATAATCGCTTGATATTCTCGATCACGAGCTTGTTTTGCCGAACCACCAGCCGAGTCACCTTCCACTAAAAAAAGCTCTGAGTTCATAATGTCGCTACCTGAACAATCGGCTAATTTTCCTGGCAAAGCCGGCCCTGAAGTGACTTTTTTACGGGCTATTTTCTTACTCGCTTTTAAACGCTTTTGTGCGTTATTGATACATAACTCTGCCAGCTTTTCGGCATCGTCTGTATGCTGATTTAGCCAAAGACTAAACGCGTCTTTTACGATACCTGAAATAAAGGCGGCCGCTTCTCGTGATGAAAGCCTTTCTTTGGTTTGTCCGGAAAATTGTGGGTCTTGGAGCTTAGCGGATAAGACGAAGCAGCTCTTATCCCAAATATCTTCTGAGCTTAATTTAATACCTCTTGGAAGTAGGTTCCTGAATTCACAAAACTCTCTCATCGCTTCGAGGCAACCCGTTCTGAAGCCGTTGACATGCGTACCACCTTGAGCGGTAGGGATCAGATTAACATAACTTTCCTGAATTAATTCGCCCCCCTCTACCAGCCACTGTATTGCCCAATCTGCGGCTTCTGTATTACCTTTCATTGAGCCCGAAAAGGGTTTACTCGGGCATGTTTCGAGGCCGTCGGTAGAGGATAGTAAATAGTCCTTTAGACCATCTTCGTAGAGCCATTCATCTTTTTCGTTAGTTTGCTCATTAGTGAAGGTGACGGATAACCCAGGGCATAAAACCGCTTTAGCGCGCAGTACATGGCGCAAACGACTTACTGAAAAGCGTACGGTGTCGAAATACTGCTCATCGGGCCAGAAGCGAACTTCGGTTCCCGTATTACGTTTTCCAACGGTACCAATAACATTTAAGTCTTCCGTTTTATCGCCATTTGCAAAAGCAATTCTATGCAGTTGACCATCTCGACGTATTAACACCTCTAACTTAGTTGTTAGGGCATTAACAACTGAAACACCAACCCCGTGCAAGCCACCTGAAAAGGCGTAACTATCATTAGAGAACTTACCACCAGCATGAAGACGCGTCAGTATAAGTTCTACACCGGGCACGCCTTCTTCGGTATGAATATCTACCGGCATGCCACGGCCATTATCCGTCACTGACAATGAGCCATCAGCGAATAAAACAACTTCTATTTTATCGGCATGACCTGCTAAGGCTTCGTCGACACTGTTATCGATCACTTCTTGTGCGAGATGATTAGGCCGGGTTGTTTCTGTATACATGCCCGGTCTTTTACGAACCGGATCTAAGCCACTTAATACTTCTATGGAGTTGGCATTATATTGTTTACTTGGCATGTGTTTATCGGACATAAGTTTCTAATTTTAATAGATGATAAATAAATTTCGGGCAAGCTTAACGAAGTTTTGTCTACCTGCCAATAAAGAAAAAGGTTATTTGGAGCAGTTACTCTGAGCAACAAACTGTACTGGCGCCCATTTCGCGCTTTCAATTAAGCTAGCTATTTTTGCATTCTGTAATCGTGAGATACCTATGCTATTTTCACTGGTGCTAAAAGATGGATATTGAATATCAAAGTTCATATTCGTTAGAGACTTACTGCTTATTTCAATAAATGATGGACGAGACAGTAAAGGAAAAGAGCCCACAGCTTCCCCGCTATCGAAGGGCAGTTTATCGCCATCATTATCTGTGCTGGCAGTTAAAAGATAACGACCCGAAGCAATATTATCAATACAATACTCATAAGCACCATTTATTAGGTCTCCAGATAATCCATAAGCTTGCTGGTAGACGCCATTAAGAATATCTTCTTCTTTATATAACGAAATAAATAAACCACCCACAGTTGGATCACTTTGGCTGCTTCTTGAGATAAATACATTAATGATTTGTTGTTGGATAGGTTCATTATCTATTTGATAATTAACGGTAATAGTACCTTGATCTAACAATACTAATGCTGAGTTAATCTCAACTAGATATGCCCCTAGTAAGGACACATTAGAAACTCCGTCTTTGGCTGTAATTTCAAGCCAGCTTTCCTGTTCTTCTATGGATAGTACTTTAACGCTGCCACTACCTGGATTTGTTAAATTTAATTCGGCTTTGGTATTTGCACCTATAAAAGCAAACTCAGTTGGGTATACATTCAATATTCCAGGAATAATGGTGCTGTCTGCGGCCCAATTCACCGACTTTGCTGCATCTATTAAGCCTTTGCCGTAAAAATTATTTGTATCTAGAGCACCAGCACTAAGATCTTGTGTTAAAGAGCCCATCTCTAAGGCTGCTTTAAAACTTTGTCCACTTAAGCCTGACCTCAATTCTTTCATTAATGCGGCTACCGCTGCGACGTGCGGAGCAGCCATTGATGTCCCGATAGATTCAGCATAGTTATTTGCATTGACCGTGCTCAATATCGCATCTTGAAAACCGTCAAATGAGGCACTGCCTGAACCTGTTCCACCCGGTGCAAGCAAGTCTACGTTTATACCAAAGTTAGAAAAACTGGCGCGTTTTTTATCATTCGATGCCGCGCCAACTCCGATGACATTATCAAATGCAGCTGGATAAAATCCTGTATCTGTTGCGGTATTACCTGCTGCCGCGATTAAAATGAGACCTTGGTCATAAGCTTTATCAATGGCGGCACTGACTGTTTCTGAAAGAGCGTCCCCACCAAAAGACATATTAATGATATCAGCACGCTGGTCAGGTAGTTTTCCGCTTGAATTGTCTAAGCCCGCCGCATACAAAATAGCCTGCGCTATATCGCTACTTGAACCGCTGTTTTGTATGCCAAGTACACGCAGAGGCATTATTTTGGCAGCATAAGCTAAACCGGCTATACCTTTCATGTTGCCGGCCTCAGCGGCGATAATACCCGCGACATGGGAACCATGAAAGCTAGTGCCTTCGTCATTAGGGTTAGTATCAAAACCATTGCCATCGCCAGCCGATTTGCTATCACTTATGAAATCATAACCATCTGGGCGGATATTATTTATTAGATCTTCATGGGTCGCATTAATTCCCGTATCCAAGACAGCAACAATAACCCCCTGTCCACTTGCAACTTCCCATGCGGCAGGTGCCGTTACCATCGACAAATTCCACTGATCAGATAAACGAGGGTCATTCGTGGTAGCAGCTGAGTGGTAAATAAAATTTGGTTCAGCAAATTCGACGTATTCACTCGCATTTAATTGTTTAATCACGTCAAGGGTTTGAATTTTGCGTTCAAGCAGACTGAGCTGATTAGTCGCTTCTGATTCAATATAGCTAGCTGCTTTTGCTGATTGCTTCAACGAAGACAGCTGAAATTGATACACCGCTGCTATATCGGGAATAGTTTCTTTAAGTACTAATTCATCCAGCAATGGCTCAATTGAGCCCTTTTTGTTGGACGACTTATCTGGCTGTGCAGAAAAGGTGCCCTCAAAATATTTATCTAAGGTGGCTATATTTTTACTCGTTTTTAAACTAAGTAAGACTTCACCCGGAATAAAGTCTTGCGACAGTGTGTTGATCTCTGAGATAGATAATGACTGAGTCGAAATTGTTTGAGAGAGCGATAAAGTATATAAAAGCGGTGAGGTTAAATTGCTTGCACTAAGTGATAATATATACAAACCATCGGCTGGTACAATCAGGGTATTTGAACTGAATTGATCAATATCCAAGCTTACTTGTTTTTCTTCAGACTCATCTAACAAGGCTAATTCAAGCTCAATCGAGTTAAGCGTAGAGTCTGCCTGAAATACACTTAGCTGTAGCTCTTGCCCCTTCACTAGCGATACTTTGAAGTAATCAAGCGCATCTTCGTAAAAGCCACCGTTGTTCGCGTTAGAATAGGTACCCGAATAACCACTTAAATATCCCCCAATAGTACTAGGGTTAGCAATTAACTGTGGATCATCAATTTGATTATTTAATAAAAGACTTGAGTTTAAATCGAGATCTATATCAGAATCCCGTTGAACGGTAATTGTTCCGGATAGTTGTAAGACCCCATCCTGCGACGTTGAATCGCCACTAGAGCCTCCACACGCGATGAGCATCCAACTCAAAACAATCAGTAAGAAGACTTTGTTTAAGGGTAAGTAAAGTAATCTAGGAGTATCGTTTATGATTCGATGCTGCATTCAAACCCCTTAATCGCTCTAGTTTTTCAGATATTTTCAACTCTAAGCCACGCTTGACAGGTTCATAGAGAATAGTCCCCGCTAAACGTTCAGGGAAGTAGTTTTCACCCGCGGCAAAGGCATCAGGTTCATCATGGGCATAACGATATTCTTGACCCATACCTTGATCTTTCATAAGTGTAGTCGGTGCATTGCGTAAATGCATGGGCACGTCTTCATCTGAAGAGTTCTGTACTAGATGTCGACAATCATTAAATGCCTTGTAGACGGCATTGCTCTTAGGCGCAACGGCTAAGTATACAATTGCCTGAGCAATTGATAGCTCACCTTCTGGGCTACCAAGACGTGCTTGCACGTCCCATGCGTTCAAAGCAAGCGTTAACCCGCGCGGGTCGGCATTACCGATATCTTCGCTCGCCATACGAACAACTCTTCGCGCAATATAAAACGGATCACAGCCGGCATCGATCATTCTCACAAACCAGTACAAAGCTGCATCGGGGTCTGAGCCCCTGACAGACTTGTGCAAAGCAGAAATCTGCTCGTAGAAAATATCACCACCTTTATCAAAACGCTTTAACGAACTTTGCAGAACATGCTCTATTCCTGCTCTGGTAACGGTTCGTTCATTGTTTTTTTGATCGGCTAAATCAACCGCCAATTCAAGTATATTCAAGGCTTTTCTCGCATCACCATCAGATGCTTTTGATATCACCGACAGCAGCTCATCAGCAATCATAACCTGCAAATCTATAAAAGCCTGTTTGTCAGATAAGGCATTATTAAGCACCGTAATTATTTCGGGCTCGGATAATTTTTTAAGTACATAAACACGTGCACGAGATAATAATGCATTATTTAATTCAAACGATGGGTTTTCTGTGGTTGCACCAATAAAGATAACCGTTCCATCTTCTACATAAGGTAAAAAGGCATCTTGTTGTGATTTATTAAAACGATGAACTTCATCAACAAATAAAATAGTATCTCTGCCGCTCTGTGTCCGCCTCATTTTAGCTTGCTCAACCGCCTGCCTTATCTCTTTAACACCACTTAACACCGCTGAGACAGGAATAAAACTACGGTCAAATTGCTGGGCAATTAACTGAGCAAATGTTGTTTTTCCAACGCCTGGTGGGCCCCATAGGATCATTGAATGCAATGCGCCTTTTTCGATCGCCAGATTTAACGGGCAACCTGGCGCCATAAGATGGCTCTGACCTACATAGGCAGAAAGTGATTGCGGCCTGACTCTAGCTGCTAGAGGTGCATAGGCGGCTTTATGCTCAGGTTCTTGATCGAACAACGAAGGGCTCATTTAAGTGTTTATCTGCTCGGAATATCGCGAATGACATCAGTCCCTTCAGGTAACTTGATCGTAAAAGTGTCATCAGAAAATGTCGGATTCACCTGTGTTTGAAGAAAGCTCATGGTGCTTTCTTGACCAAGGGCATCCATTATTCTCAGTTCTTGCAGCTTCTCGCCCTCAAAACGGATAGTTAAGCGTTCAAATAAGCTTTCTTTGTTTTTGGGTTTTAACGCATATTGAACGCTTTGAGCTACCTGTGTTTTTATTTCTACGTTAAACATTTCGCCAATTTTATCGGTGTCACCACTAAATAATATCGCCGGTGTACTTTGAACTTGCTGACCGACAGTCTGAATAGTCGCTTGCTCTAGATCCGGGTCGTAAACAGTGACTTCTGTGCCATTCGAAATAACCGTCTGTTCAAGCGGTTCTGAGGTATGCCAATAGAACAAGCCGGAGCGATCTGCTTTTAGTTCACCATGTGATTCATTAACACGCGCGCCTTTTTGATCAACAGCATACTGAATAAATGTGCCTGAAAAAGTCGTAATTTTACTCAGTTTTTCGACCAACTGTGATAAAGCATTGTTATCCGTATTATTTTCTTGCGCGTTAGCAGCCCCCAAGTAAACCAATAAAGTAGCAACGACACATAAAACCTTGTTTGTTATTTTCATAAAATATCCGGGTAGATTAATCTTTTGGCGGTGGAGGTGCTAA
This sequence comes from uncultured Oleiphilus sp., assembly GCA_963974595.1. Classification (GTDB taxonomy): domain Bacteria; phylum Pseudomonadota; class Gammaproteobacteria; order Pseudomonadales; family Oleiphilaceae; genus PZPK01. Next base: position 8,777 of record CAXBDA010000001.1, read on the forward strand.
TACCTCTCTTGAACCATTATGTCCTGCCGAACTAACGACACCTGCTTGTTCCATTGCTTCGACTAAATTGGCAGCTCTGTTGTAACCTACTTTTAATTTACGCTGTACTGACGATATTGATGCACGCCGGGTTTCGGTGACAAAAGCAATTGCCTCATCAAAAAGCGCATCCTGCTCATTACTGCTAACAGAGCCATCATCATTGAATGCAGCCACTGCCGGGTCTGAACTATCACCACCTGATAAAACATCTTCTAGATAATTAGGTTGACCACGCTGTTTCCAGTCATCGACAACTTTATGTACTTCGTGGTCATCTACAAATGCACCATGAACACGAATAGGCACACTGGTGCCCGGCGGCATATAAAGCATGTCACCATGCCCTAGCAGTTGTTCTGCACCACCTTGGTCTAACACGGTACGTGAATCAATTTTAGAAGAGACCTGGAAAGAAATACGAGTCGGTACGTTGGCCTTAATTAAACCGGTAATCACATCGACCGATGGCCGTTGAGTTGCCAGGATAAGGTGAATACCAGCAGCTCTCGCCTTCTGTGCAATACGCGCAATAAGCTCTTCAACTTTTTTGCCGACGATCATCATCATATCGGCAAATTCATCAATAATGACAACAATAAACGGTAAAGTTATAAGTTCCGGCCGATGCTGTTCCTCATCGAGCACATGAAGATCGGGCTGCCAAAGTGGATCTAACAGTGGCTCGCCTTTGACTTGAGCTTCTTTTACTTTGCGATTAAAGCCCGCTACGTTTCTGACTCCCAACTGCGCCATTAATTTATAACGACGCTCCATTTCTGCCACACACCAGCGCAGTGCATTGGCAGCTTCTTTCATATCCGTTACGACCGGTGTTAACAAATGAGGGATGCCATCATAAATTGACAGTTCAAGCATTTTTGGATCAACCATGATGAATCTAACCTCATCTGGCTGTGCTTTGAATAGCATGCTGAGTATCATACTATTCACACCCACCGATTTCCCTGATCCTGTTGTACCAGCAACCAATAAATGGGGCATTTTTGCCAGGTTAACCACAACAGGGTCACCCGCGATATCATTACCTAGCGCCAAGGTAACCGGTGATTCAGCATCGTCATATTCTTTTGATTGCAGTACAGAACGGAACCGAACAATTTCACGATGTTCATTCGGTATTTCAATACCGACCACAGACTTACCGGGGATCACCTCAACGACACGTACACTTAAAACTGCAAGAGAGCGCGCTAGATCTTTCGCCAAGTTGCTGATTTTACTAACCTTTACACCGGGTGCTGGTTGTATCTCGAAACGGGTAATCACTGGCCCCGGGTTTACTTCAACAACTTCGGCTTTAACCCCAAAGTCAGCTAGTTTTTCTTCTAAAAGGCGAGATAAATGCTCAAGCATTTCCTTTGAATAACCCAGCTTGCTGTTCGTTTCAGCAAGATCGAGCAAACTAATCGATGGCAGCGGACCTTCTGAGGCAAGGAATAAACTACCTTGCTTTTCATTTTCAAGGCGAGTGTTTTGCTTGCTCTTTTTCACAAAAGGAGAGATTTTTATCCCCGGTTTAGACGCGACATTAGCTGGCAACTCAGTCGTGCTTCCTTTTTGTGTTAATGTGCCCGCTTTAATCATGATTGGTGCATCACCAACGCTATTAACCTGACCTGATGACCTAGTTATATCTATTCCTGGTTCTAGTCTTTTTTCGGTAGCCTCAGCATGGGAGTTTTTATTCAGCTTATCTTTAAATAAATTAAGTGGTGATAACTTAGACAGCTTAAAACGCGACGACTTGGCCTTGGGGTCTGATGTTTTAATATTAATTTGTGGCGCGGGTGTCGACACAGTGGGTATTTTATAATCATTGCGATCTGAAAGAGCCTGCTTAAATTCTATGTTTTTGGCACGTTTATCTTGAGTTCTATCCCAAATATTTAGGCTTTTTTTCCTAATAAATCGAAGCAGATTAAGTGTTATGCCGCCGGTTCTATCCATCAAGCCTAACCAGGAAATACCCGTAAAAATCGTCAAACCAAACAACAGCATTGAAACCAGCAATAAAGTACTGCCGGATAAATTGAATGAGAACAACATCCATTGTGAAAATTCCTGGCCAATAATCCCTCCTGAAGGATCATCTAGCCCGGCAACCGCATAAAGAGACAATAAACCGGTTGCGCCTAATAATGTCAGCACAAAACCGATTAACCGTATCGTAAACATTGGCCAGTGAAAGCCTTTACTTTGGCGGCGGTATTTAAAAATAATACTAGCGCGATATGCGATGAGTAGAGGGAATAAATAGGCAACATAACCAAAGAAATAAAGTAAGACGTCAGAAGACCAAGCGCCTGCCTTGCCACCATAATTTTTAACGAGTGTATGATTTCCTGTTGTAACAAAACCAGGGTCATCTGGATGATGCGTTAAGAGCGCCATAAAAAGAAAAACACACATAGCAATCAGAAGTATCAAAGCACCTTCACGAGCCCCTTGCCTAACATAGGCTTTAAAATGGTGCGAGTCCGCTTTTGTACTAGTATTCTCCGTTTTAGGATGACTAGTTTTAGAACTGCTGATAGATTTAGTACCACTCATCGTTTTAGTGTTATCTGCTATTTTAGTGCTATTGGCTGTTTTTGAACTCATTTTGCCCATAGAATGCGGCTTCGTTATTTGTATGTATTTGAATATATTCAGGTTAAGTAGAGTTGATTAATGAAATACTCTTAAAATCGATAAACCTGAGGCTTAAAATCATTTTCATATAGCGCTAAGCACTAATATTAAGTATAGAAAGACTACAGTAAAGTTTTAAGTTTTCTACTTAAATATTTGAAACGTAAGGGAGCAGCGCTAGTTTTGTTGTGCGGCAAGAAGACCCTTAGATAGATCTAATATTATATCGTCTACATTTTCTAGGCCAACAGAGACCCGCAATAGATTTTCTGTAATACCTGATTTCATTCGGTCTTCTTCAGATAAGCGTCCATGTGTCGTTGTTGCTGGATGGGTGATTGTTGTTTTGGTATCGCCTAAATTCGCTGTTATAGAGATAAAACCCAGTGCATCAATAAAGCGCCATGCGGCGTGTTGATTACCTTTAACCTTAAACGATAAAACACCGCTGCCTGCTGTTTGCTGTTTGCTGGCCAGCTCATATGAAGGGTGACTTTCAAGCCCTGAATAATAAACCGACTCAATGGCTTCCTGAGCCTCTAACCATCTTGCCACTTTTAGCGCACTAGCAGAGTGCGCTTGCATTCTTAGGCTTAAGGTTTCTAAGCCTTTTAATAAAATCCATGCATTAAAGGGACTTAGTGACGGCCCACCAGAGCGTAAAAAACCATGAACCTCTTCTATGATGGTTGCATTACCTACAACGGCACCACCAAGGCACCGCCCTTGCCCGTCGATATACTTGGTAGCAGAGTGAATAACGAGATCGGCCCCTAAGGCTAATGGTTGCTGGAGGACAGGTGTACACAAACAGTTATCTACTACCAACAAGGTTCCTTTCGGATGCTGACCCCGATGAGCAATATGGGCTATTTTTTGTAGATCTACCACTTCACATAAGGGGTTTGACGGTGTTTCTAAAAATAAGAAGCGGGTATTAGGCTGTAAAGCACTTTCCCACGCATCATAATTTACTAATTCAACAAAGCTAATGTCAACACCAAACTTACTGACATATTTTTCCAGTAATACGTTGGTGGTGCCAAAAACACTTCTAGAACAAATAATGTGATCGCCTTGCTCAAGCAAAGCGAAACAGACTGACATAATCGCAGCCATGCCCGAGGCGGTTGCAACAGCACGTTCGGCACCTTCCATCGCAGCTAAGCGTTGTTCAAACATCGTGACAGTGGGGTTCGTAAAACGCGCGTAGATATTGCCTGGCACTTCTCCCGAGAAACGATCGGCAGCCTCTTTTGCAGAATTAAAAACAAAGCTTGATGTCGGAAAAATGGCCTCACTATGCTCTAGCTCAGGGCTGCGAATTTGCCCTGCTCTAACAGCCAAAGTTTCAATAGATACGCCATCAAGGTCTGCTTTAGGAATTTGCACCTTATGATTTTGGTTGTCCGACATAGTGAGTCTCTTAGCCTCTATGAAAAGTCTGTTATATTAAATATAGGTCTTGTTAATGATCATTATGAAGATCTAAATTGGCTTCATCTTCATTGGCTTTTCGTTTATTAGCATCATTTCTAGACTGCTCTAAACGATTAAGGTAGTCATCGCAAATATCGCCCGTTAAATACTCACCATTAAACACAGAGCAATCAAAATTCAGAACGTCTTCATTACCTTCTTGGGCACACTGAACTAAATCTTCCAAGTCTTGATACACTAACCAATCTGCACCAATTATTTCTTGTATTTCGTCTACCGAGCGGTCATGCGCAATCAATTCACGTGCTGCTGGCATATCAATACCATAGACATTCGGATATCTTACTTCTGGCGCTGCAGAAGCAAAATAAACCCTTTTTGCCCCCGCATCACGCGCCATTTGGACAATTTCCTGGCATGTTGTGCCGCGCACGATAGAGTCGTCAACCAGCATGACATTTTTATCTTTAAACTCGAGCTCAATCGGATTTAATTTCTGCCTGACTGATTTTTTTCTTTGCGATTGACCCGGCATAATAAAGGTTCGACCAATATAACGATTCTTTATAAAGCCTTCTCTAAACTTTACACCTAACTCGTAAGCCATCTGCATCGCTGACGTTCGGCTAGTATCCGGTATCGGAATCACGACATCTATATCATGATCTGGACGTAGACGCTTTACTTTTTGAGCCAAGGTCTCACCCATTCTTAAGCGTGCTTTGTACACAGATATATTATCAATAATTGAATCGGGTCGTGCAAAATAAACATGTTCAAAAATACAGGGATTTAATTGTGGGTTCTTGGCGCATTGTTCCGCATAAAGCTGGCCATTATTTTCAATATAAATAGCTTCACCTGGCGCAATATCTCTCACTAATTCAAAACCTAAGGCGCCTAAAGCAACACTTTCAGAGGCAATCATGTACTCAGTACCTTGTGCTGTTTCTTTTCTGCCGTAGCAGACAGGACGTATACCATTAGCATCTCTAAAAGCGAGAATACCATAACCAGTGATCATCGCGATGACGGCATAAGCCCCTCGACAACGCTCATGAACGGCTTTAACCGCATTGAATATTTCAATATGTGTCGGAATTAATTTTCCTTGAACTTGCAGCTCATGCGCAAACACATTCAACAATACTTCAGAGTCTGAGTTCGTATTGATATGTCTTAGGTCGGACTTTAAAACACCATCGGCTAATTCTTCTGTATTCGTCAAATTGCCATTATGAGCAAGCGTAATGCCATAAGGGGAATTAACGTAAAATGGTTGAGCCTCTGCCGAGCTTGACGAGCCTGCGGTTGGATAACGCACATGACCAATACCGACATTACCTGCTAAACGCTGCATGTGACGCGTTCGAAATACATCGCGCACTAAGCCATTCGCTTTCCTTAGAAAAAATCGGTCATCCTGACAGGTGACAATGCCAGCAGCATCTTGTCCACGATGCTGAAGAACAGTTAATGCATCATATAACATTTGGTTTGCGTTACTTTTAGCTACAACACCAACGATGCCACACATAGAACTACCTCTATTTAAACTTTCGTTTCTGTATGATTTTCAAAAACAGACCGAGACCACTGCTCTAGTATGGAGAGATTCTCAATCATCACGGAATTAAGCCACCACTCACTTTGAGAAAATGGTGTCAATCTAAGAACTGCTATTAGCACTACCGACAAAACCAGACCACGGGCTAAACCAAAAGCAACGCCCAGCAATCTATCTACCGGCGTTAAACCGGTTAACTTCACAAGTGCACCAACAATAAAATTGACACCGGCACCTACTAGCAAGGTTCCTATAAATAATAGTGCAAAGGCGGCAATGGTTCTTAATGTCGGCTCCTCAATTGAGCCTGTCAGCAAGGTTTGTACATTAGGATGGAAGGTACGAGCGACAATAAACGCAACAACCCAAGTTGCAAGCGATAAAGCCTCTTTAATGAAACCGCGTTTCAGGCTCATTAAACTGGACAAAGAAATTATAACAATGAGCGACCAATCAGCCCAATTCAATCCAGACATTTAAAAATGTTTTACCTTTGATAATAATTAAAAGCTTATTAACTGAGCATTAAAAGTGTAAATAAAGCAGGTACTTTTTCTTACGCATTTTCTAAGCGGCGCATGATAACAAAGTTCGACGCATTTAGGCATCAAAAAAGAGCACTCGACTGACGACTTTATATTTCTTATCGAGTTTGATTTTAATTTTTTCAGCTTCAGCCTTATCGACAAAAGGCCCAGTAAAGACACGAATGGCATCTTTACCGTTTAACTCTACTTTTTTAGTATGACCATCAAAACCATCTTTTCTCAATTTATCTCTTAATTGGTAGGCGTTATCAGTCTGGCTAAATGTACCAAGCTGAACCATCCAGACATTTTTGAACAAAGGTAAATGATTAACAGAAGGCGTTGAATCAGACTTTTCCTGTATTTTAAGTTTTTCCGCGGATTCACTTTTTATAGACGTCTTTATAACTGCAGTGCCAGCACTTGCAGAAACAGTCTTATTCTCTGCCTCTGCGCCTTTATCATCACTCGACTCTTTACCACTATTTTGTGAAGTTAGCTGCGGTTCTTTTTCAACAATCTTTTGAGATTTTGGGTCAAACTCAACTTTATTAAACACTGGCCTGATTGGCTTATCAATCTCGATTACTTTAAAGGCTGGCCTGGAAGGAACAGGCGCAATAACATTACTTGCTGCTTCATGAGGCTCATCAAAGATCATAGGCAAAAAGATAACCGCTAATGAAATAATAACGAAAGCACCGACAATTCTTTGTTTTAATGTATCTACAGTATCAGTCATAAGCCTCTAGAAAGCGTTTAGCTGCCTCTACCATGAAGAAAGAACCTAAAATTAATGTCACCACTCTAACCTGAGATTGGCTGAAAGTTTGCGGGTAACTCAAAGCATACCGAAAAGCTTCATTCACATCAGAGAATGACTCTATGCACTCAAGGCCCGACTCAAGTGCTAATATGGCCAATTCTTGTAGCGGCATTGCCCGATCACAATCTAGCTGCATCAAGACACAACGGTTTACCACTGGGCTCAAGTGCTTTAAAACACCCAATACATCTTTATCTAATAATGCAGAATAGACAATCTGAACAGCAGCACCCGAATCAGCATATTGCGTTAAAAAGTCTTTCAAATAAACAGCAGCATGGGGATTATGCCCTACATCCAAAAAAACATCATGCTGATCGGTTTGAAGAACATGCTCCAGTCGACCAGGAATAGACACGGTTTCAATTGTTTTTTTGATCTGTCGATAGGCTGACTGAGTAAATACTTCACCAGGATTCATCAAAGAAAATAAACACACAGTCGCCTGAAGCGAAATTAGCATATTATTTTCTGGCAGCCGTGTATCTGGAAACCCCCGACATATTATACGCTGCCCAGCGTGAACTAATTGAACAGTTTCTTGATCATCATCCCTTAACACATTGAAATCATTTCGACAAATAAGGCTTTGGCACAATAAGCCTTTTGACTTTTCATGAACAGAATCAGGTAATTGTTCACCACCGATAAATAAACTCTTTTGTCGTAAAATACCCGCTTTTTCAGACCCTATCTGCTCAACGGTATCACCTAACCAATCGGTATGATCCAAAGCAACAGACGTAATAATGCACAGATCAGGATCGACAATATTAACAGCGTCTAATCTGCCGCCCAGACCTATTTCTAACAGAATAACATCCAAGTCTTTTGCCAAAAGAATATCGAGCGCTGCCAAGGTTCCATATTCAAAATAAGTAAGTGCTGTTGTTTCTCTTGCCAACTCAACAGCTTCAAATGCGCTGATAAGCTCAGAATCAATGACATCTATAGCATTAACACGAATTCGCTCATTATAGGCAAGTATATGTGGTGAAGTGTAGGCACCCACTTTGTAACCTAGCACCAATAAACTGGCTTCAAGCATAGCAATGGTAGAACCTTTGCCATTAGTGCCAGCAACCAAGACTATCTTTGCTTGAGAATGATTAGCGGGGAGTTTTAAGAAAACAGACTTGACCCTATCTAAACCCATTTCTATTTCGGAAGGGTGAGTACTAGAGATATAATCAAGCCATTGAGAGAGTGACCTAGCTGTCATTCTTAGCGCCAGCTACTACCTGTTCAACTAAAACCTGATCCACATCGACCGCACTTTCATTATCATTATCATTATCAACTTCATTATTTTCACTATCACTTTCTATAAGCTCAGAGGAAATTTCAGCAAGCTTCATTACATTCTCTGCATGCATCAGTTTGGATAGAACACTTGAAAGGCAGCCTCGAAGGTCTTGTCTGTGGATAATCATATCAATTGCACCGTGTTCTAACAGAAATTCACTACGCTGAAAACCTTCTGGCAACTTTTCTCTTACAGTTTGCTCAATGACACGAGGCCCTGCAAAACCAATTAAAGCATTGGGTTCGGCAACATTTAAATCACCTAACATGGCTAAACTTGCAGAAACACCGCCAAAAACAGGATCAGTAAGAACAGAGATATATGGCAACCCTTCGGACTTTAAACGCTCTAGAGCAGCCGCTGTTTTTGCCATTTGCATCAATGAGATCAATGCTTCTTGCATCCGGGCACCGCCGCTTGCACTAAAACAAATCAGGGGTTTACGCTCATCCAGACAAAACTTAACCGCTCTGACAAACTTTTCACCTACAACCGCCCCCATTGAACCGCCCAAGAACGAAAACTCGAAAGCTGCAACAATGACTGGTAAGCCTTCCACCTCACCCTTGAAGGTTATCAGTGCATCTTTTTCGCCTGTGACACGCTGATTTTCAATAAGGCGATCTTTATATTTCCTTGTATCTTTAAATTTAAGTCTATCTTTCGGTTCAAGGCCTGCGTTGAGTTCGACACGATTACCTTCATCCAAAAACAGATCTATCCTGCGCCGGGCAGATATCCGAATATGATGCTGACATTTTGGACAAACATCTAAATTTTTAGACAGTTCAGGGCCATATAAAGCACATTGGCATTTAGGGCATTTCTTCCAGACGCCCTCAGGTATACTTCCTTTTGCTTGTGCATCCGATCGAATAGATTTAGGTTTAATTTTATCTAGCCAGCTACTCATTTATATACCTATATGAAATGCATCAGTTAAAAAAGAGTTTAGATTTTTTATTCAACTGAATCCATTGCTTTACGCATTGAAAAAACTAAGGATTTAACCTCTGACTTTAATTTTTCAGGCTTATCTTGATTCTCAGCAATTAAATTAACGATCACACTACCGACAATGACGCCATTGGCAACTTTGGAAATCTCGGCAGCAGATTGCGCATCTCGGATACCAAAACCAACACCAACGGGGATTTGGTTATACTTGTGAATAAGTGCCACCTTGTCAGCAACTTCGTCTACACTAATTGCCGCTGAGCCTGTAACACCTTTAACGGATACATAATAAACATACCCGGTGCTGTTGGCACAAATATGCTGAATACGTTTTTCCGTCGTGGTTGGTGCGATCAGGAAAATAGAGTCCAGTTTATTCGCTTTTAAGAATGGTACGAGGGTATCAGCCTCTTCGGGCGGTAAATCGACAATTAGCACGCCATCCACACCTGCTTCAGCCGCCTCAAGGGCAAACTTCTCATAACCTTTTTTTTCTAATGGGTTCAGATACCCCATTAAGACAACGGGTGTAAACTGATTTTTTTGTCTAAACTCTTTCACCATAGCAAAAATATCGTTAAGCGAAACATGATGCTTTAATGCTCTCTCACATGCTAACTGAATAACGGGGCCATCAGCCATAGGATCGGAAAAAGGCACACCTAGCTCAATAATATCGGCACCGGCTTCAACAAGCGTATGCATAATATCAACCGTTAAACCCGGCTCAGGATCACCACCGGTAATATAAGGAATAAGCGCTTTTTTTCCGATTAGCTGTAAACCGTTTAAAACTTCCTGAATACGACTCATCTTAAACCTCAATACCGTCTAAATTTGCAACGGTGTGTATATCTTTATCTCCACGACCCGACAAATTAATGATTAAAATCTTATCCGGTGACATTGTCGCCGCTTTCTTCATGCCATATGCAATCGCATGACTGGATTCAAGCGCAGGCATAATGCCTTCAACCAAGGTTAGCCTTCTAAATGCAGCCAACGCTTCGGTATCAGTCACTGAAACATAGCTTGCACGCTTCATATCTTTCAACCAGGAATGTTCAGGGCCAACACCGGGATAATCAAGACCGGCAGAAATAGAATGCGTCCCCATAATTTGCCCATTATCATCAGACATAAGGTAAGTTCTATTGCCATGCAATACACCAGGAGAGCCTGCTGATAAAGGTGCAGCATGCCGACCTGTTTCAATACCCTCTCCACCAGCTTCGACACCATACATTTCCACATCGTGATCGCAAATAAAGGGATAGAACAAGCCAATAGCGTTGGAACCACCACCAACACAAGCAACAAGCGCATCAGGCAGACGCCCTTCTTTTTCCAAGCATTGTAGTTTTGCTTCGCGACCAATAATAGATTGAAAATCGCGCACTAACATCGGATAAGGGTGTGGGCCAGCGACAGTTCCAATAATATAAAAGGTGCTATCAACATTAGTCACCCAATCACGCATAGCTTCATTCATGGCATCTTTAAGCGTACGTGTACCACTTGTAACGGCTTCAACCTCGGCACCTAAAAGTTTCATGCGATAGACATTCAAAGACTGACGACGAACATCGTCTACGCCCATAAAAATTTTACACTCCAGACCGAGTCTTGCTGCGACTGTAGCCGTTGCCACACCATGTTGACCCGCACCAGTTTCAGCAATAACGCGCGGTTTACCTAGGTATTTTGCGAGTAAAGCCTGACCAATCGTATTATTAACTTTGTGAGCCCCGGTGTGATTTAAATCTTCTCGCTTAAGATAAATTTTCGCACCGCCGACTTCTTTGGTTAATCGCTCGGCTAAATATAAGGGTGAAGGACGGCCAACATAATCCGCCATATCTTTATCAAATTCTTTACGAAACTCGGTATCATCTTTTAACGACAGGTAATGCTTTTCAAGGTCATCAAGTGAAGACATTAGTGTTTCAGAAACAAACTTTCCTCCATATGGGCCAAAGTGGCCTTTATTGTCTGGAAGTTGTTGTAATAATTCTTCTGTTATAAGTCTATTCGCTGGCACGCGACACCTCATTTAAAAATTGAGTAACGGTACGATGGTTCTTTTTACCTTTTGCTTTCTCGACACCACCACTTACGTCTACAGCGTATGGATGAACCGTCTTAATTGCATGATAAATATTTTGTTCATTCAAGCCACCAGCAAGTATCAGCGGCTTAGTTCTATCTTGTGGCAGAAGAGACCAATCAAAACGCTCTCCTGTTCCGCCTGGTACGTCTTTTTTATATGCGTCAGCTAGTATTGCCAGCGCACTGGAAAATTGACTTTCAGCAGCACTGACATCTTCGTTACATCTCACTCTGATAGCTTTTATGTAAGGCAATGAATAAAGAATGCAATCTACCTCTTTCTCATCACCATGAAACTGTAATAAGTCAATACTGACTATATCGCAGATGTTTTTAATATATTGGTATTCTGCATTGACAAATAAACCAACCTTGCACACAAAAGGAGGTAGTTGCTTGCAAATATTAGTAGCGTCTTCAGGGGTAATGTAGCGCGGGCTCGGCTCATAAAATACGAAGCCTAAAGCATCAGCGCCAGCCTGTATTGCCTGAAGTGCATCTTCTAGACAGGTAATACCACAAATTTTTGTTCGAATTCGCACGCTAATATTTCCGAAATTTATCATTTAACTAGCAAGAGACTTTTGCACGACAACTTAGGCCAACTATTATAGCGATATGCGTAACGACACTAAAGCTTTATAAACAGAGAAATATAAAAGCCTTATTTATCCAGATATGCAATTTGCCATATATCTTTATCTGCCTCATTAAGCCCTAAGGATGAACCGATCATCGACTGAATAAGTGATGGGGAACCCGATGAGGCCGGAATATTGAAATGATCAGGATAGTCAACCTGGCTTAAATAAAGGCCATGAGGTGAAGCCGTTACAGACGCTTTTGTTCTATCTTTAGCCGACAAGACCCCAGCACACCACGACACACCCTCTTTACCTGAACCTATCGCCATCAATACGCCAGCAATATTTCTAACCATATGATGCAAAAAGGCATTACCCTTTATATCAATTAAAACAATATTTCCATAACGCGTGACATTTACAAATTCCATAGTTCTAAAGGGTGACTTTGACTGACAGCCGACCGCTCTAAATGAAGTGAAGTCATGTTCTCCCACTAAACTTTGAGCTGCTTGATGCATACTCTTTTCATTAAGGGGATGATGAAACCAGGTCAATTCTGTAGAGAAATTAGCAGGCCTGACAGGGTGATTATAAATGACATAATGGTAACGACGGCTCCTTGCAGAGAACCTCGCGTGAAATTCAGGACTTACATTACCCGCCCACGAAACACTAATATCTTTAGGTAGATTGGCATTACAACCAAACACCCAAGACCTGGAGTCTCTTTGTGCAGCAGTATCAAAGTGAACTACCTGATAAGACGAATGAACTGACTTATCTGTTCGACCTGCACATACGACGCTGACATTCTCATTTGCAACACGAGAAACAGCTTGTTCGACATATTTCTGAACGGTTGGCAATTCATTTTTCTGTGACTGCCAGCCGTAATATTTATAGCCATTATATGCTAAACATAAAGCAACACGGCCAGTAAACTTTTGCTCACTGACCGTATTTTTAATAAGAACTTGGTGTGACATCTAGGTATCTTCAATAACAGCAAAGCAGGTGATACAACAAAGTATTACCTACTTTAAAATACACTAATCAATAGAATCAATTAGTTCTTTGGCCTCGGCTTGCTGAGCCTCATTTCCTTCTTTAGTTACTTCAAGAAGAATATCTTTAGCACCGTCAATATCACCCATATCAATATAGGCTCTAGCTAAATCAAGCTTAGTTGAAGATTCATCCGTTCCGTTGAGGAAATCAAACTCATCAGAATCAGCAAGGTCATCATCTAATTGAGTACCATCACCGTCTTCAAAGGCCTGAGTAGCTTCTTCTAACACATCATCACTGACAAGTAATTCTTCACCAGAAGCAGCGGTTTGCACTGCCGCTTCTTGAACTGCTCTAGATGCATCAAGATCGATCTCAGACTCCTGATCCAGTTCAGCATTCAGATCAAGATCCTCTAGATCTACATCTAAAATAGAGTCATCAAAATCCTCACTTTCTGAAACAGGCTCTAGTGCAGCATCTATCTCTATAGCATCAGAATCTAAAGATAAGATATCATCCATCTCAACAGATTCATCAAGCTGTTCAGCTAAATCATGATCTGCCGACAGCGTTTCTTCATTCAAACTATCCAAATCAAGCTCAGAACTTAAATCTATTTCTTGTTCAATACTTTCATCTTCCAAGTTCACACTATCGAAGTCGAATGTCTTGTTTTCTTCATCATTAAGCTGATCAAGTTCAGTAGCAAGATCTTCAGTTTCGACTACTTTATTATCTTGGTTTTCTTTATCTTGAGCTTCTTTATCCCGAATATCATGACTGCTTAATAAAGTATCATCAGCCTCGAAGGCTAAAGATTCTTCTTCGATAAGGTCCTGGCGAATTTTTTCCGCTGCCAACATCGCAGCACCATCTTGAATCGCCTCTAATTCACTAAACTGTCGATCAAATGCCTGACGATCACCCAAGTCTTTATAAACGGCCAACAACTTTAATCTATAGTCCGTTCTAACAGGGTCCTGCGATATCGCTTGCTCTAAAATCTGTACCGCTTGATCTAGCCGTCCATAACTAATATAAGCTTCTGCTTCTGCCAATACATCTTGAGACTCCTCATCTAACTCTTCAGAGAAATCATCTTCGTAATCTGACAAATCTTGCTCACTTTCTTCATAGCCATCATTTGACGTTAAAGAATCATCCTCAGAGACCTCATCGAAGCCATCTGCTTCATTTTCATCAAAAATATTATTATCTGAAGTAAACCCATTTTGAGACTGAAACTCTTCTTCTCTTTTTGCATTATGTCTAGAAACTAACCACAACACGAAAACCAGCACTAACACACTAATTATGGAAATAGTCAAATACAGTGGATTTGAAATAATAATTTGAATTAAGTTTTGCGATGTTGAATCTGATGATGCTTGTTTTTGAGTGGTGAGCGCACCGTTTGTATCTTTAGCTTGAACTACAGGGGCTAAGCTCTCACTGACTTGATCGTTAGTTGAATCTGTTTCAGCGGCCAAGGTGGCCACCTTATTCTCTTGACCGCTTTCGTCGATTATTGCCGATGTTTGATCAGCCATTAACTGATCATCATGACTACCAACAAGAGCAGATTCTGCCTCGACTTCAGCATCAGCTAACTCAGAATTCACATCACCACTAACAACCGGATTAGAACCTGCCTGAAGCTTTTCAAGCTCGTTTGAGCGCATTTGAGATTGAATAGACGCCAGCTGATCATTTTTCAGCGTTAAGAGCCTTTGTAAGGTAGATAATTGTTCCTCTAGATCTGAAACTCGGCCATTTAGCTCTTTATTTTCAATGCCAGCCTTATCCAGCTTTTCGAGTGTGACCGCTAATTTATTATCGACACCAGAACCTGACTGATTTGATTGACCTGAGTTAGCGCTATTGCTTGAATTAGAGTCAGTGTCGTTTGAAACAACAAGCTTTAACTCATCTCCTGAGATGTGAGGTTTGGAAGCAGAGCCTGAAGCAGACGTAGAGGCTGTTTTTGAACCTTGCGCAACTGACGGGCTTCGCTTGCCTGCATTCGCCTCATTTTGCGCAATGACTAACTGAATAGCCTGATGCTGAGAACGCTCTTTAATTTGATCAATAGTTGGAAGCCTTAAAACCTGCCCTGCTTTTAATTTGTTGATGTTATCATTTATGAATGCATTTGGATTAAGCGCTTGTATCGCCAGCATTACCTGCTGTGGACTGACACTTCGATTTGGCCTTGCTTTGATTGCAATATCCCAAAGCGTATCATTTGAGTCAGTAGGACCATAACTACCTGACTCAATCTTATCAACAGGTGCAAGTATCGACCTAGCTGCTGAGCCCGATGCCGCGTTCATAGTCAATACGTCACCCGATTGTTGGGCAGCTACTTTAGGCGCATTTACGTTAACTTTAGGTTGATTCGAGAATAAAGGCGGGTCGATTAATAAAGCATATTCCCTAAGCAAGCGACCACTTGGCCAAATAAGCTCAACGATGAAATTAAGAAAAGGCTCTCTAACAGGTTTTTTGCTTGTTAGAACAATGTGCGCTTTACCTTGTGGATTAGTGATGACCTCAAAACGCAAATCTGATAAAAAGTAAACGCGATCAACATTTGCTTTCTGGAATTCTTCACGTGTTGCTAAGCCTGGCAAGATCTCATTAATGGTCAAACCCGCTGTATTAACTAGTTCTATTTTAGCATTAAGTGGCTGGTTAAGTGCCGATTTAATTGTAACCTCACCCAGACCCAGTGCATGAACTAACCCAGTAAAACATACACCGAGTAGTGATAGAGCAATGGCTAGCTTGCGTATCATCACTTATTATCCTTTATTGTTTAATTAGAGTTTTTTTTGAATTAAGTTTCTTATTTATTTAAGACGTTTTTCAGTGAATTGACAGTTAAAACTCAATTTATATATGAAGAAACATCGACAGTTTGTTGCTTTTATTGAAAAAACGACAAAACAATCCAACTCAAAGTATTGTTTATACTGTTTAATTTATCAACCAAACTTTGTGTTTAGATTTGTTAAACAGCATCATTTTACGATTAAAATCAAGGTTTAAATAAGAACAAGCGCAACCAACTGTCGCTCTCACCTTCGATTACATGCTCATAAAAAGAACCCACGAACTGCTGCCTGATTCTATCGGTTTCAATACCCAGTTCATTTGAGAGCATTGTTTGTAAATTTAAAAAGTCATTTTTAGAGGTATTCTGCATTGCGCTAACAGATTTAAATTTTGCTTTATTCGTATAGCTTGCAACATACAAAAACAACTCTTCGTCTTTAACTAACTGCTCTTTTATTGAATTTAATACAGACTTAGTAAGCTGGGCATTAGGAAGTACAAGTAAACCATTATACCAGTCAGCCTGAACGTCATTCTGCTTGATTACATTAATAAAGGCCAAATTCTCACGCAAAGCATTGGCAACCAAATACACACTTAATATATAAGTTTCACCATCATACTCAACTGTGCCAGCAACATAGTATTGATCATTATCGCGCCCTAATAAACGCCTCTCATTTAAAATAGCATTTGCCCAATGACTGCTAATACCACAAGCTCTTTGAGCACACTCAAACAACAGCTTGCCTTGAGAGACTAATAAAGAACGATAAAAGCTAAAACCATCACTTAACTTGCTTGCTTGGGGCAGCCTTGTTAATAAGGTATGCAACTCACCTTCATGACGAATATCTTTCTCAATAATAATTTCATTATTAATTCTTTTTGGACTACTCAATAAAACTTGATGCAGGCCTTTTTTAGTTACTTGATGGTATTCAATATTAGACTGCTTCATTACTAAGCTATCTATGACATCATTGTTTACTGAAGCTGAAACAACTGAAGGAAATACAACAAATAATGTTAAAAATTTAATCAGATAAATACGCATTCATTAGCTCCGCAGTTTTTTTAACATCACCGTCCATATGAAAATGGTGACCACCCTCAACACTAAACTGTTCAATAACTTTAAAGTAACCCAGTCTCTTTTTTAGAGCGTTATAACTTGAAAAATAACCTTGCTCACCCGT
Source organism: uncultured Oleiphilus sp. (assembly GCA_963974595.1). Lineage (GTDB taxonomy): Bacteria > Pseudomonadota > Gammaproteobacteria > Pseudomonadales > Oleiphilaceae > PZPK01. The sequence goes on from CAXBDA010000001.1 coordinate 25,838, forward strand.
AAGCAACTTCACAGGGCATTCAACCCCTGCAAATAAGACCTCTACTTGAGCCTCACTAAGCCTTAAGAAAGAGGGTTTTAGCAGCTTCGGATCTGAACACCAGGAAACCCCATTATCTACCTTTCGAGTACCTCTTTTCACTAACAGCTCCGCTGCATCCTTGGCTAATTTACCAATACCAGCCATACGCGCTCTAGTGGCTAGCTCAAGACTTGGAAAAACTGTCACCGTCGAGTTAAGCTGCGAAGCTTTAAGAACGGCCTTGCGCAACTGAGGTAATATATTTTCGGTTTCATCAGTAAGCGGCCCCATACTGTCCAACAGGATCAATTGATCGACTCGCTCCGGAGAAGCTGCTGCAACTAGGCTCGCAATAATGCCGCCCAGCGAATGCCCTACCAATGTAGCCTTTTGCGTATCGATCCCATAAACATCTAAGGAGTCTATACATGCAATGACATCAACAATATTTTCAAGAAGGTGATAGCTAGAGGCATGAGATCGATGTTCTGATAAGCCATGACCAGGTAAATCTATCGCAAAAAAAGGCCTATTTATATGTAAATGCTCAGACAGAGGATAAAATGATGCGGCATTATCCAACCAACCATGTAGAGCAATTATAGGCACCCCTGTCGTATTGGCATTCTTTAGGCCAGCAATTCTTAAATGGGATGTTTGTATATCGAATGGTTCTAAATTCATTAATGAACACCAGGAAAAATTAATTTTCTATCACAACTATTTTTCATTAAAGAAAAGTTTTTTAAAATTTTCACTTGTCTGCTCAGCAATCTCTTCAACAGACACCTCTTTTAACTGAGCCAAAAATTCTGCAACATGAGGAACATATTTAGGTTCATTTGATTTACCGCGAAACGGCACTGGCGCCAAATAGGGTGAGTCTGTTTCAATTAGAATTCGATCTAATGGCAGGATTTTCGCAACATGCTGAAGCTCAACAGCATTTTTAAATGTCACGATTCCCGAAAATGAGATGTAGAAATTTTGCTCTATGGCGCGTTGAGCCATATCTAAATCTTCAGTAAAACAATGCAACACGCCAGCAACGGCAGGGTCTGAATATTTATTAATTAACGCTAGGGTATCTTCTTTTGCATCTCGTGTATGCACTATCGCCGGTTTTCGTGTTAATTTACTGACTTCTAAGTGATTTTTGAAACGCTCTAGCTGAAGCTCCTTATGATCCTGGCCATAGTAATAGTCTAGGCCCGTTTCACCAATCGCAATGACTTTATTTCGTTCCGACAATTCAAGTAAACGCTTTACAGTAGGCTCTTCACAATCAATTGAACCTGGATGCACGCCAACAGAGGCAAATACCTGCTCATAGCTTTCAGCAATATTTAATACACCTTCAATATGCTCAAGATCAATAGCTACGCAAAGCATAGTATCGACTTTATGAAGCGCCGCTTCATCAATGGCTTTCGATAAATCCCCTCCATAAGGGTCAAGTTTCAGCCTATCTAAGTGACAGTGAGAATCAATAAACATAAAACAACGCTAGCTCTTAAAATTAAGGTCACATAGTATGCGTTGGACGATCAGAACTCAATGAACCTGCTAAATAGGTTTCAATTTTCATTTTGGCAGCGGGGTCATCAGCATTAAACTGTACACCAATACCCGCTGCTCTATTCCCTTGAGCACCTTTTGGCGTTACCCAAATTACTTTTCCTGCCACAGGTATTTTCTCTGGTTCGTCCATCAGATTTAATAAAAGAAAAACCTCATCACTTAAATGATAATTTTTTGCTGTTGGAATAAATAAACCACCATTTTTGATAAAAGGCATATAGGCTGCGTATAAGACAGCCTTATCTTTAATTGTTAGTGTTAATATCCCACTTCTTGCACCAAAACCTGCTGACATAATACTCTCTTAATGTGATTTTCTAGACTATTTTAAAGATTAGTATAGGGTAGACGCTATTTTTTGCTTAGCCTTTTCGCATCAATATCGACCACTTATGCAGCAAAGACTCAAACGCCAGAATTTTATTGGGGTTAGTCGTACCCAGGAAAAGCCGATACTGCGCCAAACAACGACTATATAAATCAAACAATTCAGCATGACTGGCTTTTTCTGCTAAATACTTGAGCATTTTCTGCGCTAGTATTTTTTCGTTATCTACTGAGTCTAGTTTTATTTTCAAGATAAGCTCTAGCCAATGAGCCATCCATGCCACGCGTAAGTGTGCCAAGTCATCATTCCAGCGTGTGGCCAAGGTACTGGAGAGCGTTTCATTTTTAAGAAAAGTGCCCATTTCATCCAGCATTCGTTGATACTCTTTTAACGCACCAAGCTGAATATAATACATGGCCTTTAGTGGTGAATAATATGCAAGCGACAGCACTTCCTCCAAGTCTTCATCAGAAGGCACATTTTGGCCAGCCTCATTAATACTATTCGCCTTCAACCACGTTAACGACACATTTAATTCAGGTCTGGTAAAATCGACAAGCTGACAGCGCGATCTGATCGTGGGTAAAAGCATACCTGGCTGATGACTAACGAGAATAATCACAGACTGGCCACTAGGCTCTTCTAAGGTTTTTAATAAAGCATTCGCTGCATTATTATTGAGTGCCTCTGCTGGAGAAACCAAGGCTATTTTAAGACCACCTTGTTGGCTGGATTTACCAAAAAATTCAACTAACTGACGCACCTGATCAACTTTGATCGAGGCGCTGCCTTCTTCTGGTTCTAATAACTTAAAATCCGGATGACTCTCACTTTCAAATAACCTGCACTGCTTACACTCACCGCAAGGCACTTGTTGTGTTTTTGAGTTTTCACACAGCATAAAAGAAGCTAGAAAACTGGCGAACTGAGACTTGCCTAAACCTTCCAGCCCAGAAAATAAAAAGGCATGCGGGACTTTCCCCGATCTAAACTGAGAAATTAAACGCTCTCTTTGCAGGGAATGCCAAGGAAGCACTTCACGAGAACTGCCTGTAGAATTAACCACGATACTGCTGCTCCTCTAATCTTTGAGTCTTTTTTTCAGTTAGCGCTGCCAAGCGCTTATATTTTGTGCGTTTTATTCTATCTAAAAAAGATCTGGGCGTTTCACCAGGAAGACGAGTGAGGCCAAATTTTGATAGAAAGGATAACCAGATCATATACCGCTTTTCTGCCGGAGAGTAAGCTGACAGTCGCTTTAACCAGAGATAAGCAAGCATCAAGAGAAATAAACTAATGAATATATATACAAAGAACAATGCAATTCTTAGCAAGCTATTTTCACCTAAGGTTTTGATGAAAAAGTTCTGCTGTTGATCTTGATTATAATTTACAACGATATTTTGCCATTGATAGTTTATCTCATCCAAACGTAAACGGAACCAGTTTACTAAAGCATATTTCATCGCTGCTGATGCAAATGGACTATTTTCCAGAAAAGCCCTTTCATCTCCCAGTGTTCGACTAGACCCCTCACTTATTCTTAAAGGGGAAACCATGGCTGTCGGATCAACCCGCAACCACCCCTTCCCGTCGATAAATACCTCTACCCAGGCATGGGCATCATATTGAGAGACCAACATATAATCTGCTTGCAAGTTAGTCTCACCACCTTGATAACCAATAAGCACTCTTGCCGGAATGCCTGCCAATCTCAACATATATGCCAAACTGCTCGCATAATGCTCGCAAAATCCAGTTTTTGTCTCAAACAAGAATTCATCTGCAAAATCTTTACCTAAAGCTGGCGGCTCCAATGTATAGAAAAAAGGTTCTTCCCTGAAACGATTTAATAAATAACGCAGTAATAATTCATCAGTCTGAAGCCGTTCTTTTAACTGCTTAATATACAGCTGTGTTTTAGGATTTAATTGCCTAGATGGTAATTGAAGGTCTTGCATTTTATAGCTCGAAGTACGCTCTGCATAATTCACACTATAAGCCGTTGGCACTGACAATAGTGGCTTGCTTTTATCCTTAGGGTTTAGCGCCATTTTATAACGCGTTGCTTGGATAGCCTCTGTTTTTAATCGATATATGCCCATTTCAGACCTTATTAGATTACTACTAGAGGCTACAGAACCTTCCAAGCTAAATACCCATTCTTGCTGATGCGGCTCTAACATCACCTGATATGAAGGATTGTTGGTCTCGTAGAGCGTGCCTGGATCTACCTTATAAGGCTTAACCCTGCCATTTTGAGCTGCTGCTCTAACCCACTTACGACCATCAAATTGATCTAAAACCAAACCTCTCCAATATAAATTAACTTTATCGGGCAGAATGCCTTCAAACGTAACTCTAAATGCGGGCTCAGAAGATCTTGCTAGTTTAGAAACATCTCCAGGTGACATTTCACTGCTAAATCCGGTTTTAGCCGTTTGGGTTTTTATTGGCATTTGCCATAAAGGTGATATTCTCGGGAAAAACAAAAACAAAATCACGACAAGCGGAATGGATATTGTCACTATTTTAAGCATGGATTTAGAGTGATATTTAAAAATACCAAAACTAGAAAGCTCATTCTTATCCACATAAATCTGCATAACTAAAAGACAGTAAAAACATATAGTTATAGAAATAACCTGAAGTAATGTATGGAGTATACCCTGCTCAAACAAGAAGGATACTGCAGATAAATAGATCATCGAAAATATAAAAATATTGGCATCTTTATGTTTCTCCATTTCTAAAAGTTTTAGCACGCCAGCCAACAATAAAAAAGAAGCGGCCATATCTACAGAGAAATTAGCTTTATAGTAAGCAATAAACGTAACAGATGAACTGATAATCAGAATTGAGCGTAAAATGAACGATACGCTAGCTACTTGGTTTTTATACGCTATAAACTTGAAGGCAAGTAAAATTAAAACAAAGGCAGAAAGCCATAAAGGGGTGTGCATTTGATGGGATAATAGCTGAACGATAACAATAAAGAGCAAACCAACTACAGGTAGGTTTGGACTTGGCGTATTTGACACTTTAGCTAAACGCTTCATGTTTTTTAAGTCACCCTATTACTGAAATAGCGCAAGCGCATCCAAACACGCCTGCTTATGCAAGGTACCAGATGATGGTTCAACCAACACACCCGGAATCTTAAAACCAAATGTAAAATTAGCAGCACTTAGCTTACAGACATCAAAACACAGATACTTTAACCGGTCTTCCGTCAACCCCGAATAATGATCCCAATCGACCCACTGCGGATTTACATTAGAGCCCTCAGAATACCTGATAATCAGCTCATCTTTGGCAGCGTATTTTTTCCAGATGATTCTATTGGTAGGGTCACTATATTGATATTCTTTAAGGTCATGCATTTCAGCACTTCTCGTTAATAGCCTATTCTGCTGATCGTCCTCCTGATGAGATTCACCGTCAGGAGGAGCATAAACTGGTGAAGGATACACCCAGCACTCTGCATCCAGCTTTAACCATGTCCAAGACACAACAAGACCAAAGGGAAATCTAGACTCTAGATATAAGCGATTAAGCCTATAACGGCCTCGAGGCTTTTTTTCAGCCATGACATCAATATCAACCAAGTCGCCTTGAGAGTACGGAATCAACTGCGCACCGTTTTTATGGATACCCACTTTAATGGCAAGAGGAAGCGCAGGAGACTTCGAAAGGCGAATACGGTACCTAACACCTTTACCGTCGCCCTCAAAACACCTTACCACGCCTGCAGTTTCAATTTTTAATTCAGACAGATTAAGAAAACACATCCAGATAGATAGAAAAAACAAAGTACCGAGAAAGAAAGTTAACAAATAAATAAGACTATTTTGGTAGTTAATAGCCGTTAACAACATCAACACCAAGAGCAATAGGAAGCCAAAACCCAAGGAGCTAGGAAAAATATAAATATTGCGCTGTGATAACTCAAAAGATGAATGTCTAGGTGATTTGGAAGACAACCACTCACTCAGTTTCTCTAAGCTAAAAAACACCTATTAATACCCTCATAAAATTACTTTTCTTAACAATAAGATAACCTAAAAAGCTTGCATTAACACATGCCAAATTAAATAATTAGGTTAATTAACGAACAGTACCCAGCCAACAGCTATTTAGGCAATCATTATGAATTTCAAGCATCCAGTCGTTAAACAATCATCAAAACTACTTTTATGTACGGCAAGTTTGCTGCCACTACTAAGCTATGCCGAAGTGACGTCTCTTAGTAGTTCAGAGCTAACTGAAACTTACATAAAAGATTCAACCATTATTGTAACACCCAAAAAGCAAGCAAATACCCAGCAAAAGACTTATTCAAGCCTAACTATCGCACCTATAGAAAATACCGACCAGGATATTAGTGAATTAGAAAACTCTCAAAACCATTTAAGCAGCGTTGAAACATCAATACTACTCAGTGATGAGTATTTGAGGAATGCCAGTGTAGATTCGGTTTTTTCACCAGAATTAGTGGTTAGCATTCCTACTTATCAAGAATTAATCACACCACCCATTGCTGAAATACTAGACGACCCACGTTACACCGTACCTGAAGGCAACTTCGACTTTAGCTATATTGGTGGCGTAAATTCAAATGATTTAGGCATCAGCCGTCAAGGTGATCAATTCACCTTCTCTATTGGCAACTTACCTCAAATTGATACTATCAATTTGCCTGAAGCCATTAATGAAGGACCTTTACAAATCACACCAAGAGATGGCGGCGGTTTCGATCTTACAATCAACATACCTGACAGAAACTAATGAAATTTTATAGACAAGATGACTGAGTGCCGTAACCTTGTTTATATCCAAGGTCTTACCTTGTTTTTATACCGTTTAAACTCTACACCAAAGATCTTTTCAAGCGCTTGTTCTTCAACAGCAATTTGAAAGGTATTCATATAGGCAATGAATAAGCCAAAAATAATAAAGTTCAAAGGATTACCTAGCCAGAAGCACCATGCCATTAACAAAGACGCCATTCCTAAATACATTGGATTTCTGGAATACTGGTAGACACCCTGAATGACGAGAACACTAGCAGTTTCAGGCTTTAAAGGATTAACCGTGGTTTTGTGTTTATAGAATGCAATAAGGGCTGGAAATAGTAGAAAACATGCGATTACGAAAAAAGCAGCCACCATCAACAACTGTAAACGAAATATAACTTCAAAAGTGAAAATAAAATTTACCAGATACATTAAACCTGCAAACACCAATGTTACAACAGGAGGCGGTATTTTTAGTCTTATTTCTGAATATTTCTTCATTTTTTTACCCTAACTAAGCCCTATGGACGATTACACTAAGCCCCAAGCTTCGCTATTATGGACTTAGACATTAGTAAAGAAGCATTCAGGCGCCTCTTTATGAATCACTAATTTCTCCTTAATAAAGGCAGCTAAAGTAGCTGCCTTTTTTTTCACCTCAAAGAAAGTGCTGATATTAAAAACAACACTAAATTGAAAACCTAGCTTGGCCTGAAAGGGAACGGAATTTGAATTGTCGTTTGAAGGACATTGGCTTCGCCAAAGTCTGCAAGATACATTCTACTGACAATCTTTGACTCAAAATCAGGGCTATTTAATTCTGAACTAACTATACGACAAAAAGAAACTTCACCCGTCGGTTCAATGACCACTTCAAGTAGTAATATGCCTTCTAAGAAAGGGTCTTTTCTTAACTCACGAGAATATAACTTATTAAAAGATGACTTAAGTGACTCCGTAGTTAATCTTATATTCTCCTGAGGCCGAGTCCTTACAGAGTTTGCCGCCTCGGCTTCAGCTTTAGCAAGCGCAATTTCATCATCAGTAGCAGATAAGCGAGCATCATCTCTTGCAACTAAGGCCACCATTTCAACTGGTGCAGATAAAGACTCAGTTTGAATGCCAGAACTTCTTCTCGTAATATCTGACGTTGTTACCGACCCTGCTTTAGCTGCAATGGTTCGTTCAGTACGAGGTGCAATATTCTTTTTAAGCGCATCAACATTAACAACAGACCTTAAATCGGACAAGTCATTTTGCAAAGCAAGTAAACCAGACTTCCTTGCTACATCCCTTGCCTTCTTAACCTTTTTACTTAAGTCTTTATCTTTCACCACTTTGGGCTTTTTAAGTTTGGGTGGAATTTGTTTTTTCTTTGGCTCAGGCTTAGGTTCTGGCTTTTTCATTTCAGGTTTAGTTTCTTTTTTTGGAATAGGCTTAGGTTTTTCTATCTTTTTTGGAGGCTCCTTCTTTTTAACTAGTTTTGCTAATTGCGGAGGCAGCTTTTCCAAAGTATCACGATCTTTTTGAGGCACATGAACTAAAGGAATCCAAATAGATAAAACCAGCAATAAGACCAGCAAGCTAACAAGAATAAGTTTAAAGCGTTTATTTTCTTGCCGCTCTTTGCTCCACGGTAAACTTAATCGATCTTGAGAAACAGCCATTAAACACCCTTACTCAGATTGCTCTCACTCTTAGCCTGCTTTGAAACAGCTAAAGAAATACGGGTAAAGTTGGCATCGGTACACGTTGCCATGATGCTTTTCAATATTTTATAAGGCGTATTTTTATCAGCCACCAACGTAGCTGGGTAACCCTCTGTAATCACTCTATTGGCCGACATTTTATTTCCCTGATAAACCAGCTCATCTTTAAGGCCATCTAACATACCCTTAGCATTAATCTCTTGAATATTTGCAACAGTTCGGCCCTGAACGATTATATTCGTACCCGACACCGTAATAACCAAGTTTTCTTTTGGCTGCTCTTTGGCTGAAGAGATAGGTAACTCAATGGATTTGTCTTGCTGAAGCACTTTTACATCTGATGAATTAACCATTAAGAAAAACACAAGAATTGTAAATATATCCATTAAAGATACTAAGTTCAGGCCACCCGCCTTATCCATTCTTTTGTAGTGACGCTTCATTCTTTTAGCACGACGAGACAACTTCATAAGCCACCTCCGCTATTTTCTTGAGACTCATTAAGCTTAGGTGCATCACCAATAGAAATATCTGGAAACAACTCTGCATCTACCACACTAGCCGCGACAACGGCTGGATAAGATTTAGTTTTGTCCATCGCAGAAACAAGGGTTTGATAATCTATATTTTCAGAGAGCAACAAGGTAATTTCAGTTTTATCTGGCACCCTTGCCTTAATCTGCTTTAACAACTTAACTAAAGCATCGAAATTATATTGCCCATTAATGCTGTCAATACGTCTAATTAATCCGTTTTGAGTATCACCAACAGATAGGCTATCCGGCCTAATAATCAATTGAAGCTGTAAATTTTCTTCATCAAGGTTAACCAGCGCATCATTATTTGCAGGAAAATTTAAATCTAATACTGCAGTTTGCGAAAATACCATACTCAATAACAATACAGGCACCAACACAATCATTAAATTCATGAATGCAGTAATATCCAGATCAGCTTGCTGTATAGGTCGCCTATGTTTCCGTCGAGCCATATTGCCTTAGTCCTTAATTGAAAATAGATAACAAGGAATAAACTTCACACTATGAACCCTGGCTTGTTTGATCAGAAATCATATTAAGAAGTTTGACACCTGCCATTTCAAAACTATCGACAATTTCATTTGTTTTGGTTTGAAGAACTGAATGAAACAATAACAAAGGGATAGCTGCCATTAAACCGAATGCGGTCGTATTCATGGCCACCGAAATACTTTGGGACAATAATGATGCTTTCTCAGCTGGGTCAGCATTCGCAACGGCGGTAAATGCGGCTATCAAACCGATAATGGTACCTAACAGCCCCAGAAGTGTAGATACATTAGCTAGTGTTGCTAAATACTGAGTGCGCTTTTCAAGCCTGGGTAAAGTCTCCATTAAACCCTCTTCCATTGCATACTCAATGTCATCGCGAGACGCGCCATTAAGCAATCGACTCAAACCAGACCCCATAATAGCAGCAATAGGGGTTTGTGAGTCATTCGCAAATTTGAGTGCTATTTTGTAGTCACGCTTTCGAAGTATTGGTAATAAGCCCATATCGAATGCATTTCGATTTGCTCTTTTAGCAGAACTTAAGTAAATATAGCGTTCAATAGCAATTGCAAGACCTATAATCAATACAACAGCTATTGGGTACATAAACATACCCCCCTCTTGAAAAAAACGCACGATCGTATCTAACATGCAAAAAACTCCTGAATACAAAACATAATAAAACTCTCCATTAATAATCATTACTTAATTTGGTGAACACAGTAAAAAACCTTCCTATCAGAGCCTATTTTGGTTTAAACGCTTCTACATCGACATTTAAAAATTGAGAAAAATGTAATTGCTCTTTGTAGCGATGAGGCTCAATAGGCACCAGGACCCCTGGTATATCTTTAGGTGGGGACTTATCTGCTGTTCTCTCGATGCTTGGAAGCTGCCAAGGCTGATCAAAAATGACGCGTGGCAGCTCAGTGTTACCTATGATAGTAACTTCATCCAGCGTTTCAACATTCTTTTCAATAGCCTGTGAAAAGCAACTCATTCCAACTAATAAAATTAAAATGGCTAATCTTATTAGACTAGCTTTTAAGGTCATGCTGACATTTAAGATCATTTACTTCCTCTCCAAAAGAAGAATCCATCTTTTTACTGTTTCAACATCTTCTGCACTAGATAGCGTGATATAACGTTTATAATGCTGAACCGCTAAAGCATAGTCTTGCAAATAAAGCTCATACAATACCCCTAAGTTATAATTGACTAAAGGGTGATCGGGGTTAATAGCTTCAGCTCGGCGCAATAAATCTTCTGCTTTAGTAAATTCACCTTTATCTTGAAAAATCAAAGCCTGCTGAAGTAAAGCATCGATAAAATTAGGGTTAATTTTTAAGGCGCTTGTAAAAAAGCCTTCTGCTTCATCTGGCTTATTATCTGCTTTCTTTATTGCACCTAGATTGACATAAGCACCTGTCAGCTCAGGCTGGCTTTTAATTAACTTATTAAATATCGACTCTGCATCAGCAAAGTTTTTTTGCTCCATAAAACGTAATGCTTTTTGATAGCTTTGTTTCTGCTCTTCCGTTAGCACAATCTGCGCCTTAGGGATTGTTTTATCAATAATAATAACAGGCTTCTTTGATGCAGAACCGCATGCCATTAATAGCAAAAAGCAAACCATCAAACACAAGTATTTAGAACATTTCTGCCGCATAAGGTGTCACTTTTAATGTACGTTTAAATTCTGTCGGATTCATTTCGGCCATCACTTCATAGCTTCGATCAATCCACTTGTCGTAATGACCTTGCGCCACTTTATCTATATTAATTTTATAAATATCCATGGCCTGCTCTTCAAACGGATAAGCCTGCTCTTCAAGCAAGATATTATATTGCTCTAACTGCAGGTCTGATAAAGCACTGGGCCGCTCTGAGTTTAAAATATCACGCGCTAAGGTGCGGTAAATTGAAGCGATCTGATAGGTAGCTGCCGACATAATAACAGCGTCTTCATACTCGCTTAGCTTTTCTAACTGAGACACGATTGCTTTAAGCGCCTTGGTCTTTTTAGCTAATGATTTCTTTAATGGAAGAGATAAGTTAATTTTCTCAAACTTTTCTAGACCCAAGTAAGTTAACTCAAAAGCGGCATTCGCAGCTAAACTTGAAGACCTTGCTGTTCGCGACTTAACACGGTTTTTTTCATAAGAGACTAACTTCTTTTGCCACTGAATTTTTGCGTCATTATTTTTTTGTACATCAAAATATGAAATTTGAGTTTGATGCGCCTCAACGACTAAATCAAACTGCTCAGGATAGCGTTTGATGAATGTGCCTAATAACGGTAGTGCTGAGGCAAGGAAATCATTCTCTGTGTATATCTCTGCCGCTTTGTATAAGGCATTAGAAGCTTTGGTTTTATCATTAGATGTATTAGCAATTTCAATAAGTTTTTCCGCTGCTGAAATCGGTTCATTATTTTCTAGGTAAGCAAAAACAAGTTTATCTGATGCATCATTATAAAGTGCATGCTTAGGGAAGCGTTGCTGGAAAACAGATAGAGAGGCAATTGCTTGACGCCATTTATTAACTTGTAAGAACTGACTTGAAGCGTCATATAAAGCTTGAGGTACAATAGAAGCATTCGGCACTTTATCGACAACTTTAAGATAGAGCTCCGCACTCAAATGAATAATTGGCTCTTGTTCAGCCTGTTTATATATCGATGCAGCTAAACGCTCTTTTAATATTGCCTGATCTTTTTGTTTATTATAGGTAAGTAATCGCTCATAACCTGCTTCGGCTAGTTTGAACTGTTCCAACTCAAAATTACTATGAGCATTGATCAATCCACTTGAGTAAAAGACATCCAATCCAGCACCCGCTTTTGTCAGTGCCTCAGCCGACACCTTAGCCGCTTGAAAATAATCCTTTTCCTCAAAAAACTCTGAGGCCAAACCATTCAGTAAAGCGGGCGTTTGTTTTGCACCCGGGAAATATTTAGCAAATCGCTTGATGCTCTCTCTGCGAGAGTTTTTATGCAGATCAGCCGTGACCGCGTCTATTTTTGGCTTAAATGACTTTGCCAAATCGTGATACGTTAAAATTGCAGCATAACCGGCGTTGATAGCATCAGCATGTCCTGGCTGTTCATAAGCTGCGCGTTCATAAACATCAATTGATCGCTTAAAGTCGCCAGATTTGAAGAGTGCTTCAGCCGCCAGATAAAGACTACTGCCATTCATCCTGTTGTCGCCTCGCGCTTCTACCAGTGCCAAATAGTAATCGGCAGACTGTTTAGCCAAGGCATGATAACTCGTTTGATTTGTCTGTGTACCCGAGCTGCTTACCATAGATTTCTGATCAAATGCTGCCTGCATTTTGACATAATACAAATGCGCTAGCTCAAGTAAGTGTGAGACCAGTATTGGCCTGACGACTTTTTGCTCTTCAGTGTTGAGAGCACGCCAATAGTCAGTATGTAAACCAAAAGATGCAACTAAATGCTCTTTTGCCTTCCACTCCTGAATTTCAAACTTACCCGTTTTGTAGGATTTAATTTCATTAAGTGCCATTTTATACGCATAAAAATCACTTAAATAGTTTTCTGTGTAGGCGTGTGCGACTCTTGCTGCATCCTGAAATCTATCTTGGATCAGATAAAACCTAAACAGTGCATCATGTAATAAAAAAGCATAGTCTTTATGGCCAATACTGGCTTGCAGAGACTCTAATGTTTTACTACCTTCTTGCTTTGAAAATAGAATTGATAATAAACGCAAATTATCTTCGACCAAGTCTTGCTTTTCTAACTCTAGAGGGTCGATATTCAAGGCATTTTTCAAGACAGGAAAAACAGCTAGTACATCCATCGCTTGCTTGGCTGCCGCATCAAATCGATCTAAACGGAACTTAGACCAAGCTAATTTATATTTAGCCTTTAGATGAAAAAAATCTGTTTGTGAAAACGTAAGAACCTTTTGATACTGAGCCGCAGCCTTAGCGTACTCACCTAGTTCAAAGTAGCCTTCTGCCATTCGAAACATGCTTTCATCAACCAGTAAGGAGCGAGGATATAAACCCACCAAAAGCTTTAAACGTTTAACTGTGTCTTTAGTATTTCCAGTAAATTGGGTTGCTTTAGCTGTTTGATATATCAGCTCATCCATTCTTTGATAAAACTCACCGGAGCTCATTATTTTATCAAAGCTTTCGAGCACAATCTGGCTCTGTTTCATTGGATCGATTGTTAATTTTTTACTATCCAGTTCGTACTTAGCACGAAGATTATTGATGCGATTTAATGCGTCAATTTTCACACTGGCTGACTGCGCTGTTTCAAACAATTTAATGTACCGTTTCAGCACATAAGCAATGGAGACCTGAGGCAGAGGTTTATCTTTATAAACAATAAAAGCAGGCTTAATATCGCCTATTTTTTTAGGTTCTTTGCTAACATCAATTACAAATGACTCATTAGCTAGAGACATAGGGGTTAACAATACAACTGATAACGTAACAGCTAAAGATAAAAGCTTAGCTTTTACTTGCTGCGGCAGGAGTAAGCAGAAACGAAAATCAAACATAGACATCATTGGTAACGTCCATCCAGCAGGTTACGTTTTTTTACCTGCTTACTTTCGGCCATACCCTCAAAAAGATAAATTCTGCCTTGCTCGGATCGTTCAAAATTAGACACCATGCGTGCCCTTAACGCAGCTAAACGATCTCGGACCGTTTTAGTCACTTCCATGTCGAGTGCCTGGATTAGTTTAGTGAGTCGAGTGTTGGCATGATTGATGACATTTTTTAACCTTTTGCTCTCTAATAACTGACTATTTAAAACAGTCTCACCTTTGCGAACTTTTTTTTGTAATGAGTCCAAACGAATTTTTAACACTTCAATACTATTTTTCAACACATCTAATTGAAGATTAGAGGATAATGAGCTTGTCATACCCGATTGTTTTTGCAGCATATCAATATCCGTTTTTTGAGCATTTATTTTTCCTAGAATATTGGGAGCATCGAACTCGCTTCGTTGTTTTTTGTAGGTTTTCTTTTTATTAGACAGGGACTCATCAAACACGGTTAGCTGGGAAGACCAAAAATCCAAACTATTTTTCAGCATAGATAATTCAGAGAACAACCTAAACTGATCATAAAGCGCACTATCTTGAACTATATACTTATGATAAACAGCGAGAGTTGTATTTTTGACCACATCTTTTGCCAAAAACCACTCTAAGCCATCTATTTCGTTATTCTCCAGAAAAATTTTGGCTACGCTATGTTCCTTAAGTAAATTGTCGAGTTTATCAATTTTTTCCAGCTCTAATTCAAAGGTATTGCTTGCATCAAGATAAGCTTCCAGCGTCTGACTAATATAGCCAGATCGCTCAAATGCATATGGAATAGCCAAATAGGCTTCTGCAACCGCTTGATCAACAACCGGGTAGGTTTTTAAACTATGCCATGACTGCGTTGCTGCTCTAAAATCTCCCGATTCAAGTAAGGCTAAACCATTTAAATAAAGCCCTGCCGGGGCACTTTCGGAGTCAAGATGTATTTTTTTGAAAAAAGGGATAGCAAAATCATATTTTTCTGCGTCAAGATATATCTTCCCAGCTGCTAAGTTGATTCGATCATTTAATGATTTTGCTTCTTTTGTATTTTTTTTGTTAAAAGAGTCTGCAATTTTAAGTGCTCTTAAAGCACTGGTCTTATCACGACTGGTTTCTGAATAAGCTATCGCTAAATTGTAATAAGCATAAGCCGCCCATGTACCTCCATAAGCATCACTTAATGCTTGCCCTGCCCTGACATTACTTCCAAGTTTAATAAAACAATTTGCTCGATAAAAAGACCAGGCTTCATGGTATTCGAGAGACGATGTATCTTTTATCTTTTTAAATGCCTTGAGAGCAGGAATGCAGTTATCTTGTAGGTATTCTATTCTTCCAATTTGATAATAATCAGCGTCACTTAAGTTTTTTTGCTTAAGTGCACCCGAGATTAGCTCAGGTATTTCATTTGAAATATTAAAACCATGAAGGGCGGTGATATAATTAACGAAATTTTGCGATTGGTACTGCTCATCCATCAGCACCAAAGAATCAAAGTACTTACCGCTATCTAGTTCAAACTTAATCATCCCCTGATAAAGCTCATCAGGAATATGATGAGTTTTGGCAAGCGAAGGCATGCTTAACGCTAACACACACATCAATGCAGAAATAAGCTTAATAGTTAAGCGCTGGATATAGCGGATATAACTCACGTATCGAAATCCTACCATTGCTTAACTTTAAAAACTGGTTCACCACTTACGTTATTATCACTCACAATCAATTGAATATAACGCGCGTTTTCTTCTTTGATAAAACTAAGGATTTTCTTACGTCGGAAATAGCGTTCATTCTGACCTTGCCCATTAAATTGCATAGACAGCTTGTGTTTGCCGTCAGACAAACTACCTAAATAGATACGCTGGATGCCTCCTTTTTTTAATGCCTCAATTTCTGAATCACGATAAAGAGAAGATGATACTAATTTCCCATCCAGATTGATTTCGATTGAATCGAGTACAAAGCTTGTTTTTTCTGAATAGGATAAAAATATAGCTAGCTGAGTATTGCTAGGGTACAACAGCTCTTTTTGAAACTTATAGAGCTCTTGATTTATTTTGATGATTTCTTTTTTTATTTTTTCGGCTTCAGAAACCAAGGCGTTAAGGTTTTCATTAACCACTTCAGCTTTACCAACATTACCCCCAGCATCCAAGCTTCCCTCTTCAATCACATCAGATTGGCCTAGAGTTTCCGCTGCATTTACTTGAAATAGACAAAGAAAGCTTAAAATAAGTAAAAAAGGTAATTGTCTTTGAAGCATATAATTTCGTTTTCTGTCAGTAAGTTTACAGAAATCATAGCAAGTAATCAGTGAAAAAAAAGGGGATATGTCACTAATTCAAAAGACAGTTTTTGAAATTCAATTTATTAAACATCCAACGAATAAAAAATAGCCTATTTTTTAAACAAAAAGCAGACTATTAAGTCTAACTGCGGGTTGCTTCGTCTAGCGACTTAGATACTTCATCCCAGCCTCCAAACCTTCTACTGTCATCGGGAACATCTTATCTTCTATAAGCTGTTTTGTAATACCTAAAGAACCGCCTTGACCCCAATAGTTTTGCGGTAAAGGGTTTATCCAGATAACTTTTTCAAAATGATCTCGTAGTCTTTGCATCCAAATAGCGCCTGCCTCTTCATTCCAGTGCTCTATACTCCCGCCCGGATGGGTTATTTCATACGGTGCCATTGACGCATCACCGACAAAGATAACTTTGTAATCGGATGAGTACTTATGGAGCAAGTCATACAAACTACTTGATTCATGAGTTCTACGTATATTGTCTTTCCACACACTTTCATAAATAAAATTATGAAAGTAGAAATACTCCATATGCTTGAACTCTAATCTGGCAGCAGAAAACAACTCTTCACATACTTTTATGTGTGGATCCATAGAACCACCTACATCAAAAAACAATAAGACCTTTATGCTATTGTGGCGCTCTGGCACCATTTTAATATCTAAATAACCTGCATTTCGTGCCGTTGAACGAATCGTATCATCTAGGTCTAATTCATCTGCAGCACCTTGCCTGGCAAATTTACGTAAGCGCCTTAACGCTAACTTGATATTTCGTATACCCAGCGTTACGTCACCATCAAGATCTTTATAACCTCGCTTTTCCCAGACTTTAACGGCGCGACCATTTCGACCACTTTTTTGGCCGATCCTGAAACCTTCAGGATTATAACCATTCGCACCAAAGGGAGAAGTACCCCCTGTACCGATCATTTTATTACCGCCCTGATGCTTTTTCTTTTGCTCTTCTAAACGTTCTTTAAAGGCTTTCATCAGCTCTTCCAGACCACCCATTGCTTCCATTTGCGCCTTTTCTTCATCTGTCAGATTCTTTTCAAACTCTGCTTTCAGCCAGTCTTCAGGGATCATTTCTTTAAACAGCTCATCAAGCGCTTCCATACCTTCAAAATAAGCCCCATAAGCTCTATCGAATTTATCAAAATGTTTTTCATCTTTAACCAGACATAATCGACTCAGATAATAAAATTCATCAATATTTCCAAATACAATTTTCTTTTCAAGCGCCTGCATTAAATCCAGAAACTCTTTTAAAGACGCTGGCACTTTTGCAGCTCTTACCGCCTGAAAGAACTTAATAAGCATTTATTTCTCCAAAATCCAATATTCGAAACATGAACTAAAGCCCCATTTGCTTCGCTATTAATTCATTCATAATTTCATAGGTCCCACCACCTATGGATAGAATTCGGTTGTCTCGCGATAAACGCTCGACCACCGTTTCTCTCATATAGCCCATGCCGCCAAAAATCTGTACCGCATCATAAGTCACTTTATCGCTCACTGATGTTGCAAAGTTTTTAGCCATACCAATCTCTTTTAAGACTGACTGCCCTTGCTGCATTTTTGATGCTAAGCGATAGGTGAATGCCTTGCTTGCCTCTAACTGTGTCGCCATTTCAGCAAGCTTGTGCCTGATCACTTGAAACTTACCAATAGGCCTGCCAAAGGCCTGTCGAGATTTAACATAGCGCATTGATTCTTCAAGCGCTATCTCACTTGTCATATTAGCCATGACGCACAAGCTCAAACGCTCCATTTCAAAATTAGACATAATGGCAATAAACCCTGAATTTTCAGGGCCTATTAAATTATCAACAGGGACACGGCAATCCTCAAAGAATAACTCAGCAGTATCGCTAGCCCACCAGCCAGTCTTTTTCAAAGGATTACCACGACTAAAGCCAGTCCGGCCTCGCTCGATTAACAGCAAACTTATGCCACTATACCCGTCACCACCTGTTCTCACAGCTACTGTATAATAGTCTGCTCGATGTCCGCTCGTAATAAAGGTTTTAGAGCCATTTACGACATATTCACTACCTTGTTTCACGGCACGCGTTTTCAGGTTAGCTACATCTGATCCACCACTAGCTTCAGTAATCGCCAACGCAGAAATCTTTTTACCACTAAGCACATCTGGCACAATTCTATCTTTTAGTGAATCAGAGCCCCACTTCCAAACAGGAGGCAAACCGATATCCAGTGAACCCAAACTCGCAACAAAGCCGCCGGAGGTAGAACGCATCAATGCCTCTGAAGCAGCAATTTTGCTGAAAATATCAGCATTAGTACCGCCATATTTTTCAGGGTGACCTAAGCCTAAAATACCAGCAGCACCAGCTTTCTGGTATATTTCGCGAGGAAACGTACCCTCTTCTTCCCATTCGTCAATGTAAGGTTTAACTTCTTGATCGATAAAGCGCTCAACATTCATGCGTATTAAGTTTTGCGTTTCACCAAAGTAGTCTTTGTTATTATTCATATAAAATTCACCGTATGATGTTCAACTTATCACGACAGTTAACAGCTAGAGGAAGAAGCAGCTCATTGCTTTAGCCTTTTCTTCGCGCCATGAAGGCCAAACGCTGAAGTAAATGTACATCTTGTTCATTTTTAATTAATGCACCATAAAGTGGTGGTATGGCTTTTGAAGGGTCACGCTCTTGCAATACTTTTTCTGACATTTCATCTGCCATAAGTAACTTCAACCAATCTATTAATTCACTTGTCGATGGCTTTTTCTTTAAGCCGGGCACTTTTCGAACATCAAAAAACACATCCAAGGCTTCTTTTAATAACTCTTTTTTCAAACCCGGATAATGTACATCGACAATCTTCTCCATTGTGGCTTCGTCCGGGAAGTTAATATAATGAAAGAAACAGCGGCGCAAGAAAGCATCGGGCAGCTCTTTTTCATTGTTACTAGTAATTAAAACGATGGGGCGATGTTTTGCAATAACACGTTCTTGTGTTTCATAAACGTAAAACTCCATTTTATCGATTTCTAAAAGTAAATCGTTAGGGAATTCAATATCGGCTTTATCTATCTCATCTATTAATAGAACGACTTTTTCATTTGCATCAAAAGCTTCCCATAATTTGCCTTTAACAATGTAGTTCGAAATATCATGCACCTTATCATTTCCCAGCTGCGAATCGCGCAAACGTGAAACAGCATCATATTCGTACAAGCCTTGTTGAGCCTTGGTAGTCGATTTAATATGCCATTGAATCAAATTTGCACCGAGAGACTCAGCCAGTTGCTCAGCCAACATCGTTTTTCCGGTTCCTGGCTCTCCTTTAATCAACAAAGGTTTTTCTAGCGAAATGGCGGCATTCACAGCCATTTGCAAATCATCAGTTGCGACATACTCGTTAGTACCTTGGAAAACCATATACACACCTTTTTAAACAAGAAAGTTACTTAACAATGGATGCACACATATTTTTGAATGTTTGTTGCATCACATAAAAAATTTTTATCTAACTATAAAAACGACATAAACTAAAATTGTATGCTAATTTCATATCAAACAGAAAGACAAAACGCTTAAGCAAACAGCCATCAATGACCTTAATCACCTTAAAACGTATATTTACCAGAACCATAAAGATGCCTATGCATAGCAAAAATATTCAAGTTGATAGAACAACAAAAATAACAAACCGCCTAGCCACAATGATTCTATGTTTCGCTTCTTTTTCAGTTTGTGCTCTTGATAATACAGATAGTGATACAAGGCAAGCTGTAAACGTGAAACAGTCTTTTCTATCATGTTCAATCATCACCAGTGAACACCTGACAGCACTTCAACTGTATCAGCGAGGCATTCCTAGAGAACTTGCCGCAGATTCGTTACCCAATATTTCACGAGACGGAAAAAAGAGACTGGCTTACATCTACGATTGGGTCAAAGAAATTGGTATTTTAAACGCCTATGCCGACATCAATACAAATTACGCAAGATGCTCGACGTTAGTCTACAAAAAGCAAGGCCGCCCTGCGCCAGATTTAAAAGAATATGCTTATTATTTCTGCTCTGGCGAAAATAAAATCAGGTATGAGATAATGCTTAAACTGGATCGTAATCATTCCATCAAAGAAATCACAAAAGATTTACCTGCGTCATTTCTTTCTGTGGCACAGCGCTACAAAATATTGATAAAAGAGAAAGGAACCTTAGCCGCTTTTGACTTAACGGCGAACAACTTAAAGGCATGTTTACAACAAATAGAATAATTTTATTTTTTTCTATTAAGCTGCTTGACTTAAATTAATCGCTTGCCTATCATACGCGCCACTTCGACGGAGTAAGCATTGCGTCCCCTTCGTCTAGAGGCCTAGGACACCGCCCTTTCACGGCGGTAACAGGGGTTCGACTCCCCTAGGGGACGCCACTTCTTTTTTCTGCTTTCAATCCTTTCTAATTATTCCCGTTATTTTCATCTTGATATCACCAATTTAAAATCTCCAAGCCTGATATCTGTACTACACTGTTTAATACATTCCGACCTATTCATAACTCTCAGCTTAATTCGGTAAAATGAATGACAACAGAACCTAAAGATATACTTTTAGCAAGACAAGCTATTTACAACACTAAAAAAGAAGTTGTCGGCTATGAACTGCTTTTTAGAGAAAACACTGACATCCCTAAAACGGCCGTTTTTGATGGCAACCGAGCAACGTCAAGAGTATTACTCAGCCTCTTCACAGAAAGTGATATTACAACCATCACGCATGGCCTTCCCGCTTATATAAACTTCACTGCCGAATTACTCCACAACCCACCCTTATTTGAACCCAACACCATGGTCATTGAGGTACTCGAAGACATCTGCATTACCGACAAAATAATTTCTAGCCTAAAGAAACTTAAACAAAAAGGATTCACGCTTGCGCTTGACGATTTTGTTATGGATGAAAAATACAGCCCGATATTAGAACTTGTCGATATTATTAAGCTCGAACTTCCCGAGATGGACGATGACGCACTAACGAAAACAATTGCTAGTCTGAAAAAATATAATGCAAGAATATTGGCAGAAAAAATAGAAACACCGGAAATGTTTAATCGCTGTAAAGAACTTGGTTGTGACATGTTTCAAGGCTATTTCTTATCCAAGCCAGAAATCATTAAGGGTAAAAAAATTGCCGCCAGCAAAATGGCCGTATTAAATCTAATTTCTGAAATACAGGCACCCGAAATCGACATGGACGGGTTGACCAAAGTCATAGCGAGAGACCCCGCGCTAAGCTTTAAACTGCTTAAATTAATCAATTCAGCCGCCTTCAAGCGCAGCAACACAATTGACTCTATACATCGGGCCGTCACCCTGCTTGGCATTGACAAAATTAAAAGCTGGGCTAGTTTGCTGGCTCTTAGCAAACTTGATGACAAACCTGAAGCACTACATTACACCGCACTAGTTCGCGCATTAATGTGTGAAAAACTAGCAGAGTATATACAGCTTGATGCTCGAGACCGCTTCTACACAGTCGGCCTGCTTTCATGCCTGGATGCTTTTTTTGATCAACAACTTCTTGAAATAGTTAAAAGTATTTCTTTAGACGATGCGATTAGTGACGCTCTGCTAAACTTCAAAGGGCCAGCAGGGTTAGCCCTTCACACAACACTGAATTTTGAAAAATCTCAGTGGCATAAAATTAATTGGCAAGCACTTAGCAAGTATGAGCTAACGGTAAAGCTAATTAACGAGATATATTTCGATACAACAAAACTTGCACTCGAAATATCATCTTAAGCATCTATCTAGTTCTTGACTTAAAATATGCTCGCCTTAAGCTAGTGCTCTGAGTTCTCGCGCACACTTATAAGCGAGCAAAAATGTAAACTAGATAGTTGCCCTTCTATGAATCATTCTTATGTTCTTGTAATTAACTGCGGAAGCTCATCTCTGAAGTTTGCGCTTTATGATACCCATGCCCAGCCTGACTTTAAGCCGCTAAAACTTTTAGCAGAAGGTATTGCCGAACACGTCAACAGTAACACTGCCAATATCACTATCAGGAAACACCCAGAAAAGACAAGCAGCCCTTTAGACTTAAATGAACATGACCCTGAATTTCACGCCAAAAGCCTAGAATACATTTTAGACCACCTCGATAAGGATTTTCATCTTCATGGCAACTTATTGGGCGTCGGTCATCGCGTCGTCCATGGTGGAAATATTTTCAGCCAATCGGTGGTGATCACAGATCAAGTACTTCAACAAATAAAAGAATGTGCCTCACTTGCGCCATTGCATAATCCAGCCAACATTATTGGCATCGAGTCTCTCAAGTCACATTTCCCAATACTTCCGCAAGTAGCTGTTTTTGATACAGCCTTCCACCAAACCATGCCAGATTTTGCCTATACTTATGCGTTACCAAAAGCCTGGTCAAACAATTATCAGATACGTCGTTATGGTTTTCATGGCACAAGTCATCGTTATGTTAGCCAGCAAGCAGCTAGTTTTTTCGAAAAAGACCTATCAGAACTATCCGTGATCACAGCGCACTTAGGCAATGGCGCGAGTGTCACCGCAATATCTGGCGGAAAAAGTGTTGATACCAGCATGGGAATGACGCCATTGGAAGGTCTTGTTATGGGGACACGTTCTGGCGATGTAGACCCTGGCATCTTTGATTATTTAACGACTAAAGGTCATTCAATTCAAGAAATCAACCAAGTACTTAACAAGAAAAGCGGCCTACTTGGAATATCCGATATAAGCCATGATATGAGAACACTTTGTGATGCTGCCGAAAATGGACATCCAGATGCAAGTTTGGCTTTAGAGGTATTTTGTTTCAAGGCGGCCAAATATATTGCGTCGATGTCGGCGTCATTAAAGCACCTGGATGCTTTAATTTTTACCGGTGGCATTGGCGAAAATGCAACACATATCAGACATATGATTGTGGATCATTTAAGTATTCTAGGCTTAAAAATAGATACCCAGAAAAATAATCAAACGAAAATAGATGATGCCATGATTATGTCGATCCATTCCCCCGATAGCGGCCCAATATTAGTAATTCCAACAGATGAGGAAGCCATGATCGTTAGTGACACATTACAATTAATATGAAGGCTATTGTTTTTATGATCGACTCAAACCTCAACAACTGCAATTTAACGGAATAATATACACCATGGCCAAATCATTTTTTATCGCACCAACTGCCAAGAATGCTGGTTTGACTTCTGTCAGCTTAGGTTTACTTAGAGCTCTTGATGAAATCGGTGTTCGCGTTGGTTTTTTTAAACCGCTCACTCAAATAAACCAGTCAAAAGAAGATAATTCAATTCATTTTGCTAAAGCCATCAATCATGTCACAACACCTGGCGCCATTCATATTTCAGAAGCGCAGGCTTATATCAGCAGAGGTGATAAAGGTTTGTTGATGGAAAAAATCGCCGAAAACTTCCACCATGTTAAGCAAAATTACGACGTCATCATCATAGAGGGTATCGTCCCCGTACAAGATCAGGCTTACTCTTCTGAATTAAATAAAGACGTTGCCAGCAGCCTGGATGCCGAAATTATTTTATTAGCACCTATGAGCTCGCTGACGTTACCCCATACTGCCAAACAACTAGACAGCCATATTCGCAATGCGATTGGTACGTTTGGGGCAGTCAAGAAAAGCATTATTGGCTGTATTTTAAATAAAGTGAGCCCTAGTGGTTATTCAGACTCGAATGAAAATGGTTTACATATTTCTGAAAATACGCAAGCAAATATTGCAGCATTATCAAGTAACTCAGCAAGTATTGAATTTATTGATGACTGTAATGTCTTTTCAAGCAGCTTTAAATTGATCGGTCAAATACCACTTCAGTCGCACCTCCAAGCACCAAGAGTAAAAGATATAGCCAGTGAGTTTAATTTTTCCCCCGTATCAATAAATGAAAATACAACAATAGATTCATACTATGATTTAAGCCGACGTGTATTAAAAATCTCAATCTGCGCACGCAGTGTCTCTAATCTGATCAGCGCATTAACACCAGGCTGCTTGCTCGTCACACCTGGCGATCGAAGTGATGTTATTCTTGCTGCTTGTATGGCCGCTCAGAATGGTACGCCTTTAGCTGGCCTTATTCTAACAGGTGGTTATCAACCCGACCCGTCTATACTCTCACTGTGCCAGCCTGCACTTAAAAATGGCCTACCTTTATTAATCACAAAAAGAGATACCTTCGAAACAGCGATTAAACTTTCAGGCTTGGAAAACAAGGTTCCCCTAGACGACTTGGATCGCATAAATGATGTGATGCGCACCGTAGCAGGTCATTTAGATACCGACTGGTTAAAACAACATTGCGATAAAGAACGCGCCACCCGTTTATCACCCTCTGCCTTTAGATATTTACTCTCGGAAAATGCAAGATCTGCAAATAAAACTATAGTACTTCCTGAAGGGAATGAACCCAGAACTGTGTGTGCGGCAGCCATATGTCATGTCAGAGGTCTGGCAAAATGTATTCTTATTGGTAAACCGGACGAAATAGAATTAGTTGCCAAATCACAGGGGGTAACACTGCCCACTGATATTAAAATCATTGACCCTGACGAGGTTAGACAACGCTACGTTGAGCCCATGACAAAACTACGAAAATGTAAAGGCGTTAGCCCTCAAATGGCACTCGCCATGCTCGAAGATAACGTTGTATTAGCAACCATGATGGTTGCGCTAGACGAAGTAGACGGGCTGGTGTCTGGCGCCGTGCATACCACTGCCAATACGGTACGCCCCGCCCTTCAGCTCATAAAAACAACACCCCACGCAAAAGTGGTATCGTCTGTTTTCTTTATGTGCCTTCCCGAACAAGTTCTGGTCTATGGCGATTGCGCTATCAATCCAGACCCCGATGCCGAGCAATTAGCTGACATAGCCATACAAAGCGCCGATTCTGCGAGGGCTTTCGGCATTGAACCTAAAGTCGCCATGATCAGTTACAGCACAGGTCAAAGCGGACAAGGGCACGATGTTGATAAAGTTCGCGAAGCCACTAAAATCGCTCAACGTAAACGGCCCGACATATTAATTGATGGCCCGCTTCAATACGATGCCGCTGCCATAGAAAGCGTAGCGCATAAAAAAGCACCTGATAGCCCCGTTGCCGGAAAAGCCACTGTGTTTATTTTCCCTGACTTAAATACGGGTAATACAACATATAAAGCAGTTCAAAGAAGCGCAGATGTGGTCAGCATAGGCCCTATGCTTCAAGGTTTAAGAAAACCGGTTAACGACCTCTCTCGAGGTGCGCTTGTTGAAGATATTGTATTCACTATTGCGCTGACAGCGGTCCAAGCCAGCCAACATTAATCAGGTGAATATCATTATATAAAGCCGGCCAATTTAAAATAGCTGGCTTTTTTTGCACCACAAAAAAATACTACATATAGTTTTTCTTAAAATATTAGTGCCCACTAATTTCGTAAGCTACTGTCAGACACGCCCTACAAAAAACACGTTATTTCTTATGTATTTTTCTTGACAGAATTTAGCCTTACTCTTCTTATCTACACTTAAAAATAATACAAATTAAACTTCACAAAACACAATATGCTGTTATAATTTTTCAAATACTACCAACATGTAGTAACAAGTAGAACAAAAGCACTACTATATGTAGATAGAAAATAGATCATGGAAGCGCCTTTTCACAGGTTAGATCGCACTAAAAAACTTTACGCTCAACGAGTTATCTGCCAAAAGTTCAATTTAGTATTAAGTAGCCTGCCTACCAGTAATAAAAACACAAACACTATATATAGTTATGATGAACTGACTGTACCACGATCAATATTTTTCAGTTCAACAGATCAATCACCTTACAATGTCTAACCAGAGGTCACACATGAACGCTAAAGTTGAACCACTCGTTTCACCACTTCCTATGCAAGCTGCTTCCCAAGATATCTGGCATACAAAATATCAATTAAAAACAAAAACCGGCGCTGCCGTCGATACGGATATAGACGGTACTTACGAACGTGTTGCGCGCGCTTTATCCGAAGTGGAAGACGAGTCAAAACGTGACTCTGTTTATAAAGATTTTAAATGGGCACTGAAACATGGCGTCATTCCCGCAGGCCGAATTATGTCTAATGCGGGCGCAGGTGAGCATAAACCAGCAACGTCAACAATTAACTGCACGGTATCTGGTACTGTCTTCGACTCCATGGATGACATTCTTCTAAAGAATCATGAAGCTGGGCTAACCTTAAAGGCCGGTTGTGGTATTGGTTATGAATTTTCAACATTACGACCAAAAGGTGCTTATGTCGCAGGCGCGGGAGCAACGACTTCTGGCCCGCTATCCTTTATGGACATCTTCGATAAAATGTGTTTTACCGTTTCCTCTGCGGGCGGCCGTCGTGGGGCGCAGATGGCAACATTTGACGTTCATCACCCGGATGTATTGGATTTTGTGCGCGCCAAGCGTGAAGATGCTCGCCTTCGTCAGTTCAACTTATCTTTATTGATTACGGAAGACTTTATCGAAGCCGTTCGTACTGATGCTGACTGGCAGCTTTCTTTCCCAGTAACAGCCGAAGAAGTTGCTGAGGATCAATTAGACCTTAGTGATGCAACACAATTTACTTATCGTCGATTTCCAGTTAAAACCGGTTATGTCTCAAATGAGAAAGGCCTGGTTGCTTGTAGAATTTATAATACTGTCAAAGCCAAATTCATTTGGGACAGCATCATGACTTCGACCTATGATTTTGCTGAACCTGGCTTTATTTTGATCGATAAAGTCAATGAAATGAACAACAACTGGTTTTGTGAAAACATCCGCGCAACAAACCCTTGTGGCGAGCAACCTCTTCCCCCTTACGGAAGCTGTTTGTTAGGTTCTGTAAACTTAACGAAATTTGTAGAGCGTCCGTTTACTGACAAAGCATCCTTTAATTTCGATAAATACAAAAAAGCAGTCGGTATTTTTACCCGCATGCTAGATAACGTTGTAGAAATCAATGGCTTACCACTAATCGGTCAGCGCAATGAAATTAATTTTAAACGTCGTCATGGTATGGGCATTTTGGGTTTAGGCTCAACCTTAACCATGATGAAAATGGCATATGGCTCTAAAAAGTCAATAACTTTCACAGAACAAGTAAACCGTGAAATGGCATTAGAAGGCTGGAGACAAGGTTTAGCATTATCTGAAGAGAAAGGCCCAGCTCCGATCATGGAAGAAAGTTTTATCGTAGATGAAGAAATGCTAACGAAAAGACCTGAAATGCGCAAAGATGGCTATAACGTTGGCGATGAAGTAAAAGGCCGGGTTTTACACGCACGCTACAGCCGTTACA
Organism: uncultured Oleiphilus sp.; assembly: GCA_963974595.1. Taxonomy (GTDB): domain Bacteria; phylum Pseudomonadota; class Gammaproteobacteria; order Pseudomonadales; family Oleiphilaceae; genus PZPK01. The sequence goes on from CAXBDA010000001.1 coordinate 53,553, forward strand.
TGCAAAAAGTAGCTGAATTCGAACCCGCGTTGATTAAAGAGTTAGCAGAAAAAGGCGCACGCTTCACCCATCATACGTCTATCGCGCCAACTGGCACTATTTCTTTATCTCTTGCCAATAACGCAAGCAATGGTATTGAACCAAGTTTTGCTCACCATTACGCGCGTAACATTATTCGAGAAGGCAAAAAGACCAAAGAAAAGGTTGATGTCTTCTCTTACGAACTTTTAGCGTATCGCCACTTGATTAACCCTTCGGCAATGCCTTTTAGCCAAGAAGAAACAACCAAACTTCCTGAGTATTTTGTCTCTGCTGATGAAGTAACACCAAAGCAGCATGTTGATATTCAAGCCGCTGCGCAAATCTGGGTTGATTCATCCATATCAAAAACAGCGAATATCCCAACTGATTTCCCTTACAACGAGTTCAAAGATATTTACATGTACGCTTATGAGCAAGGTCTCAAGGGCTGCACAACGTTTAGATTCAACCCTGAAGCATTTCAAGGTGTTTTAGTGAAAGAATCAGATCTTGAAAATACATCTTATGAATTCACATTAGAAGATGGCACCAAGATTACGGCAAAAGGCAATGAAGAGATTGAATACGATGGCGAGATGCATTCTGCTGCAAATCTATTTGATGCCTTAAAAGAAGGGACATACGGGAAGTACTAAACCCGTCATCTAAAGGGTGTTTATGCACCCTTGCTACACTTATTTTATACATGTAGCTGGCTAACCTAGCTACATAAGGAACACAGGTAAATATCATGGCGATTAAAATCGAAAAGAAAATTGTCGGTTATCAGGTAAAAACAAACCAAGAGACAATTCAAGCACCTAGCACCCCTAAAGTTGTGCCAATAGAAATGAATGAGTCAGTGAAACGACCAGACTTTTTATTAGGTTCAACCTATAAAATTAAGCCGCCCGTTTCAGAGCATGCTTTATATATTACGATAAACGATATTATCCTTAACGAGGATACAGACCATGAAGCACGTCGACCTTATGAAGTATTTATTAATTCGAAATCAATGGAACACTACCAATGGGTTATCGCATTAACACGTGTTATTTCAGCGGTGTTCAGAAAGGGGGGGGATATCACTTTCCTGATTGAAGAATTATCTTCCGTATACGACCCGAATGGCGGTTATTATAAGAAAGGTGGTGTGTACATGCCTTCTTTGGTGGCAGAAATAAGCTCTGTCATCGAAAAGCATATGAAAACAATCGGCCTGATCGAGACAGAAGAATTAAGCGACACAACCAAGCAAATATTAGCTGAAAAGAAAGCACAATTTGACCAAAAAACAAATGATGCGCCAGTCGAAGACAACCCCTTCCCTGCAAACGCCAGCTTATGTAAAAAATGCCACAACAAATCTGTGATTGTGATGGACGGCTGTAAAACCTGTCTTAACTGTGGTGACAGTAAGTGTGGTTGAGAATTTAAAACTGTAACGCTATCCAAGCACTCTTCTAACTACCTATAGCCCACTCTAACTCAGTTATAGTGGGCTTTTTAGTTTGAACTAGCTGGCCAAAAAGAGATCTGCCTTATACCTAACATCCTGCTATCCTTTATAGTGTGAACACCAGTCATATTTTTATTCTCAAGAGCCAGGAGCAAATGAGTGTTATTTTCTAGCGCACCCTCTAAAAAACTAATTTCCGCAGAAAACCGTCTAAACAATGCAACTAATTACACTCAATGGTGTGAAGCGGCACGTGATCACGATGTTTTAACGGGGGCTTGTCACTGGAAAAAACAAGAAGAAACCAGAGAGTATGACCATAGACAAATCCGGCACCGCCTCAACACTTTACGTATACACCGTAAAAATAACGATAATGCCAGTTTGTTATTCTCTTTGAATGAAGGTATTCATGGCAACATGGGCGGCATGGGACAATCGGTACTGTATAACCACGCCAAATTGGGTACCAAGATTCTGATTGAAGAGTATGTTGAAGAAATTGTCAGCGCACTTGAACAGATCGCCAGCCTCGATAACAATGAAATCAGCTTAGACCAAAAACTCGATTTCTTTCAGCGAGCCAGCTTGTGTTATGGACGAACAGCGTTAATGCTGAGTGGCGGAGGGGCTTTAGGCCATTTTCATATTGGTGTGGTTAAATCTTTATTGGAACAGGATTTATTACCCAGTGTCATTTCAGGCGCAAGTGCTGGCTCAGTCATCACGGCCATTTTTGGCAGCCATACCAACCCAGAACTGAAAGAGCTAATCAACCCCGTCAGACTCCTTTCTGAAGCCAAAGAAAATGCTGGTTGGTTAAAAAAGTTACTCTACGGTAAAAAACAAAGAGCCAATATCAACGATTTTGAAGAGCTGGTTTTAAATCGATTAGTACCCGACTTAACCTTTCAAGAAGCCTATGAACTAACAGGCCGCCGAATTAATATCTCGGTAGCGCCTGCCGAGTTGCATCAAACATCTCGTTTACTTAATGCCATCACCTCCCCCAACGTGTATATCCGTAAAGCCGTGTTAGCTTCGTGCGCTGTTCCGGGCATTTACCCTTCAGTGATGCTTGAGGCGAAAAATGAACATGGTGAACGCCAGCCTTATTTACCGACACGACGCTGGATAGATGGTTCATTTAGTGATGACTTACCGGCAAAACGTTTAGCGCGTTTATATGATGTAAATCATTATATTGGCAGTCTGATCAATCCGATTGTCTTATTTAGTAAAGACGGTTGGGAAAATACACGCATTCCGTCCTGGGTACGCTGGTTGACACATAAAAGCGCACAACGAATCGCAAAAGCCACCTGTACGCTTAGCCAAAAATATACCCCGAAATGGACGCTATTCAACGTCGCAGTCAATACTGTCGCTTCGGTTCTAAACCAAGAATATACTGCAAACATTAACGTCTACCCTGACTTTCGAGAGTTTGATTTTCGCCAAATACTCAGCCCACTTGATGAAACAGAGCTATTAGCTTTAGTCAGACAGGGAGAGCTTGCAACTTGGTCGCAAATGGAACGCATCAGAATTACCAGCAGAATTGAAGGTACACTCGACAAAATATTGAAACAACTTTAGCCAAAAAAGCCGAGGTTAAAACTTAGTAGCGTGAAAAGAGGCTCTTCTCCGCTTTCGTGAGGTAAGTTACAGGCAAGTATAGAACATAGACTGATCATCAGGCATCGATGACTGCCTTATTTTGAGTTTGAAGTAGTCCGTATCTTTAATCCCTCTTGCTCGCTTTCGGATCATTCCGATACTCACATTTCCGGCTTCGATTCTGGCGCTGGTCAGCTTGTGTTTGGCGTAGTTGCAAATACCTTCACGGTGCTTCCTGAGTGACTTCGCAAATGTTTTTAAGTACGTCATGTTGGTTGACTCCGTTATCACTTATCCATTCGCACCAATAAACTACATCATTGACTCCAACTCCATCAATGAGACATCCTTTATACAAACGACCGTCAGTGGCAATTAGTGTTACTGTTACATCCAGCTCTGGCAGCTTGTAGCATGTAGCGATATAGGATACAATTAATTATGATTAAGACGTTCCGGGATCAGTGGCTGGATGACTATTACTTTCTTGGTGTTAAGTCGTCCAATATCCCCAGTACCATCGAGAGCGCTCTAAAGCGAAAGCTCGATATTATCCATGTCGCTCACGGCGAACAGGATTTAAGAATACCACCGGGTAACCGGTTCGAGCATTTGGAGGGAAAGCTAAAAGACTGGTGCTCGATCCGCGTGAACAAACAATACCGTCTGATATTCCTATGGGATGCAGGTGAAGCTAACGGGGTCTATCTGGATCCCCATACGTACAGGTAAGAGGTGAATATTATGGTTGAGGCACTAAGAATACCAGCTCATCAGCCTACTAGTGTGGGCGCCATGCTCAAAGAAGAATTTCTGGAGCCCTTGAGCATCACCCAGGGTGAACTGGCAAAAGCGATGGGTGTAGGCCGCAAAACCGTCAATGAACTTTGTGGTGGTCGTCGTGGTGTGACGGCAGAAACCGCTTTTTTGCTGGCAAAGGTTCTGGGAACCACGCCTGAGTTTTGGCTGAATCTCCAGTTCATAAATGATATGTGGGTGGCTAAGCACAACGAGGTGTTGGTTGAGAAACTGGAACACGCGCGACCCTTAGTGGCCGCCTAGATGAATAATTAATGACAGATGACGGCCAATGAAAAATTCCTGACCCAACGGCAACGTTACCAGCCCGTGACGTTGCCCCAGGATTTCTCCGATGAGGAAATGGTCAGGGACTGGACGCTATCGGAAGCCGACAAGAAGGAAGTCAATCGCTACCGCACCACTTCTCGCTTGTTCATTGTTATTCAACTTTGTGCTGTTCGGCTTTATGGCCGCTTCCTAGCGGAGGTCAACGCCCTGTCGCCGCGCATTGTGAGCTACCTCAGCGGCCAGTTTGAATTGCCGCCGTCACTGACCATCAACACCCCGGATCGGGATGCCACCTTTTCCGAACAACGCAAAAACATCCTAACTTATCTGGGCTTCACCAAATACGACGATACCGCGCAGAGCAACCTGGAAAACTGGCTATCCAGACAGGCCGAGCAAGGCTGCTTGCCTGATGCAGCATTATTTCTGCGGGCAGAGCAATATCTTCTCAACGCCAAGGTGATTTTACCGGGACCAAGCATCATGGAGCGCTTGATTATCAGCGTTTGCTCCGAGGTGCATGAGCGATTGTTCGAGTCGCTTTACCAGCAACTATCAGCAGAAATCCGGCAGGTAATCGATGAACTTTTGATTGCACCACCAGGTGATCAACGATCACCGTTCTACCTTCTGAAAGAATATCCGCCTTCGGCCACAGTCACTTCGATTCAAAGCTACCTGGAACGTTATCACTCACTGGAAGGGACCGATATTGATGCTATCGAATCCCAAATCCTGGATCCGGCTTTTATGGATTACCTGTACAAGCTGGCCCGACGTTACAACGCCACGGCGGATCTGGATATTGTTGAAGAGCAGTGGGATGAAATGATTCATGTGGCCACGTCGTTAAAGGAGCGCACGCAACGACCATATTAAGTCTTTCTTCCAAGAGCCAATCTTGAGGACGTTTTTCCTGAACCATACGGCTTAACCTTTCAGAGGATACTGTTTCAAATTCTTGATTTTTGGCTTTAACAATCCATTTATTTAAGGTTGAAAAGCCAATACCTAATGATGTTGATACTTCTTTTAAACTGGTTTCTGAACCTCTGTTTAAGGCTTTTTCGACTGCTTGAATTTTAAACGATTGAGTGAAATTCCGCTTCATTTTTTACTACCTCTAACTAAAAATTAGAGGCGACAACTATTCTGACACAGGGGGTGAGAAACCTTATATTTCAACAGATTGTGAGAGTTTTAGCCTCTTTTTTACCTCATGAAAGCGGAGAAGAGCCTGAAAAGAACGGAGATTCTCTGCCTTTACAAGCACTTAAGTTGTAGTAGGGTGATGCGGTAACCATTCGATAGACGCTAGGATTTTTGCAAAATCAAGATCATAAATATCATCAAATTTATCGAAATAAGATTCAATGAATTTATGATCAGGTTTTTCAGTTTTAAAGGCAAAAACGACGATATTGTTATGATCTTCGATATTTATAATGGCCGTTGCTGCAAATATTTTTCGCAGTATGACTAAGGCATCAATTAACTTGTTTTGATCTTCTAACACATAATTTATTGCAAGAATGCCATTTCCAGATAGTTTTCCCCATAACTTAATAACGAAGTCATTTGAGAATATCGTATTGTAATTACTTCGAATATCAAATAAATCGAAATAAATAATATCCTGTTCCGACATTTCACGGCATATAAACTTAGTTGCATCATCGATAACAATCGAGCTACCAGAAGGTAGATGAAAAAACTGTTTGGTTTGCTCAAGTCTCGCTTGAGATATTTCAACAGTTGTTAATTTTATTTGGGTATGTACCTCACCTAGATAGCGTTCTATAGACCCCGTACCGAGCCCTAGATTTAGTACTTTTGTTGCATCAGGCTTAAGAATTTGAGCAATTAACAGCGATTTTAAATAAGGCACTACTGGGCGACCAGGTTCCTTTAGTGACATGGCGCCATGAAGTACACCATCCTCACTCACCATCCATCTTAAGTCTGCATTTTCTCTTACTTCCATTCGACACAAGGAAGTCGCTTCCTTATCTAATAGCAAGCCCTGTCTTGGGTCAAACGTTGCGAAATTCACAGGCATGATACACTCCCGTTAAGATTAGTTAGGGTTTATTTTTATGGCCATGCCTGTGACTATGACTTATATCTCTTCTTCGCAGCATTAACAGTTTTATTTCACGCCAATCAGTTCAAAATTGCCTTCGACTTGAAGATGCACAATAGCAGGAGTATTTCCTTTATTTTTCCAATACCAGCCATGCGAGCCATCGAAGGGGGCGGTGAAAGTTCCTCTTACTCTGTTGGCTGTGCTGACGGCGTAACTTTCAAAAAAACCTGTGGTATCTCCTTTCGGCTCGCCATGAAAGTCAAAAAACAGTACCTCACCTTCTGTTTTCCAGGCATAACGAACAGCGTCCCCTTTTAGAATATTGAACTTATATTCCAGCCCCTCGCCTACAGCAACAGTAATGCTTGTATTATGTTCCTGTAACTCACCTGCACTAGGTTCTTGAAGTTTGTCTGTGCTTGCACTGGCTGGTGGCATAGCAGTGTTAACGTCATCGATATTGGCCAACGTAGTTAAACCTAATGCCGCCCCGACACCTGTTGGGTCAATATTATATTCAGCTGGTAAAATGGTAAAAACCAGAACCAGAGCACCAAATATGGCCGCAAATACACTTGCTTTGATCAGCGTACTTATAGAATGTACGGTATGCTCAAGTTCATGCTGAATGCTACCTGTGTGTTCTTGTTGTGTCATATACATTCCTTAAATCGTTGTAAAATAACCGGTCAATTGAAAGCCAACCAAGATCACACCACCACTCATTAGTAATGCATTGGTCGCTGTTGAAAAACGGAGAAAGCTAGGGTGTCTTCGCCAAAAACTTAGCGCTAATAAAACCATAATCAATACAGAGAATTGCCCTAATTCAACACCAACATTGAAAGAAATAAGGTTTTCGACTAAACCATCTTTCGGGATTTCAAACTCTTGAATTTTAGTAGCAAGACCAAATCCATGGAATAAACCAAAGATCATAACGGCTGCTTTCGTATTTGGTTGAAAGCCAAAAATTCGTTTAAAGCCACCCAGGTTATCGAAGCCTTTATAGATGATAGAAAAACCAATAATGGCATCAATCAAATACGCGTTGACAGATAAATCGTAAAGCACACCAAACATCAATGTTGTACTGTGACCTATCGTAAAAAGCGTCACATAAATCAGTACATCTTTTGATCGATATAAGAAAAAAATAACGCCAACGAGAAAGAGCAAATGATCGTAACCTGTTACCATATGCTTAGCGCCGATATACATATATGGAATAATCGATACGCCTTGATTAGCGAGCAAGAATTGCTTTGTGCTGTCATCAACCCCATGCGCAAAAAGCGCTGTAGAAAATAAACAGGCACTTAAAATAAAGACAATCCTGTTTATCGTTAAAAAATTAAACACCATAGAATCCACTTACCTATTGAAGAAATGAAACCGTTAAACGTTAATGCTAGATACTATCAAAATTCCCGTTGTAATTATGACATGAACGCTTATCGTTTATTATATTATGTGTAATCAATAACTTTAAATGACTACTACGTATACAAATAACTCAAAGTATTCATTTACGGCTATAAACTGCGCTTTTCGTCATGTTTGGCTGCTGGTTCTAAATCACGGGAATGTAACATGGAGAAAAACAAGCCCGAAAGGCCTTGCCTGAGCTTGTTGAAGAGACTGCGGCTAAAATGAACACGTTGTGTGTTCATCATAAGCAGTATGTTCTTGGTGAAAGAAGGCTTAAGGTGATTTATCAGACTTCAGATAGTCCCACTATTCTACAAGGTGTTCCATTAAATACTGGCATACCCGTAAACTGACATAAGACCCGATCACTATGTAGATAATTCACATTCACGCTAGGCTTCTGCTTTGCCAAAGTCTGACTAGAATCGAATGTATGCCCCCAAAACTGCTGCACCATGACCACGCCTTGTCGAATGGTGTCGCTGGGTTTTGCTTTGAGTTTGATACGACCTGATTCTGTGGCAATCTCGATCCAATCGCCCTCCTTTATGTTCAACTCTTGTGCATCGCCACTGTGTATGGTCGCGACATTTTCATCGGTATGTTTCATCAAAGACGGAAGATTTTTTGTCCAGGTATTGAATGTAGCTAAGCGTCGGCCGCCTGAAATCAAGCTAAACGGCCATGACTTTGTGGGTACGGGTGGATTCTTTAGAACAAGCCTAACTGCCTCACAAAAATCGTCTGGGGCTAAATGCACCTTCTTATCTAATGTTCGTATATGTTGTGTAAAAAATGCGTCTTTCTGAAGTGGACCAACACTGACACCATGATCAGATTTTTTAAGAGTATTCAGAGAGAGTTTCTTCATTGAGAATGGGCTAATGAGCAAGGCTTTTGCAAGATGCGCTTCGGTAAAATTTCTGCCAAACCAAGCCAGACACTTATCTATTCCGCTAATCAAGGGGTTATTTAAAAATGGCACCTTGGCAGCGCGACTTATGTCGCGAAATATATCCCATTCTGGCCTTGCCTTCCCTGTGGGCTCAACAAGCTTTTTTCGCCATTCAGCATGAGGCACAGGATCAAAGGGTTGGGTAAGAAAGTGAAAACCGCCCTTTTCATATATAGTGCATGCGGGCAAATTATAGTGTGCTAGCGCGCCCGTATCAGAGCGGTAAATATCTATTGTGACAAGTAAGTCTAATTTTTTTAAGGCTTGTTCTACCTTAGAGGAATTTGGAAATGATATCAGCGGGTTACCTGCCACGACAATTAAAGCACGAATACGCTGTTCATCATCGGATAAAACATCCTCAGCAAACACAGAAGCAGGCGGCCCACCAAAAATTTGCGGATATTTACCTACGCGTGATGGCGCGGGGTTTTTCTTTTTGGTAAATAAGTGGATCAGGTCGGTATTATTGATTGCGCCTGGGTTAAAGAATAAACCACCCTCTTTTCCTACCCTGCCGGTGATGACATTGAGCGTTTGTACTGCCCACTCCGTTAGTGCGGTATTATGACTCGTTTGAACACCGACTCTGGTGGTAATAAATGCTGTTTTAGCCCCTGAAAATTCATCCGCGAGTCGAATGATCGTTAATTCATTAATACCGCTTATCGATGCAATGCTGGCTAATGAGAAAGAGTCGACAAATGCCTTCCACCAGTCAAAGCCGATACAGTGATTTTGTACGTATTCTTGCTTGATGTTATCAGCTTCAATAATACGTTTAATCATGCCCAGCAATAAAAAAAGATCCGTACCGGGCTGTATCATTAGATGCTGGTCAGCCACTTTTGTGGTTTCAGTGACGCGCGGATCAACCACAACAACCTTACCACCGCGCTGTCGTATATTTTTTAAATCGCCCGCTATTCTTGGCCTGCGTTGTAATAACGTCATGCCTTGAGTGACTAAAGGATTAGTCCCTAATAATAAGGCGAAGTCTGTATTATCTGCATCGGGTTGAATAATAATTGTTTGGTCGCCAAACAAGCGCTCTGCAACAGCGCCTCTATCGGTGTATTCTAAGGATAAGACATTCATTGAATTCGGTGAGCCAAGGGCCGAGCACAGAGTATTAGCACCAATCATGGCACTTGAATCCGCCGCATTACCCCAGTAGGTGGCGATCGCCAAGGGGCCGTACTTATCCCGAATACTTCTTAGCTTTTGGCCTATTTCATCGGTCGCCGTTTGCCATTCAATTTGTTCAAAATGACCACCCTGGCTTTTTTCCGGATGGAGTAATCTATCTGGATCATTCTGATACTCAGGTATAGCCATGCCTTTTTTACAGGCATAACCAAGGCTAAAGGGGTGTGTTGGGTCGGGCCTTACCCGTGTCATCTTGCCATCTTCAATGTCGAACTCCATGCCGCACTGGGGTTCACACGCACCAAATTTACACGTACTTTTAATGGTTGTTACAGACATAAGTGATGGCCTTTATGAAGAGATTTGGCCTATTTTCACTGTTTATGAAACAAGATACTTGAATGAATCTGCTATTTAACAAGCCGTCACCTAGTAGCGCTCAGTACTGAAGCCCCCTCGAATTTAGTCATAAGTGCGCCCCTTAAAAATCAAAGCTCTTCGGTCACAAGTATTGAAATAGCGGCCTGGTTAGAGAGCAGTGTTTTAGGTGGCACACCAAACATTTCTTTAAAAATACGTGAAAAGTGTGCGCTATCTGCAAAACCACATAACAAGGCCGAATCAGTAAAATTATGACCTTGTTGTATCAGCAGGATCACTTTTCTAATACGCAGCCAGAGCGAATAACGGCGGATAGGTATGCCTATTTGCTGCCTAAATAAATGCTGGAGACGGGATCGGGACAAACAACTGATCGCCTCAAGCGTTTCAATGTCACATTGCCCGCCCTCTGAACTATTCAAGGCATGAAGTACTTTTTTAATACGCGGATCTATAGGTTTTACGTAGTCGTCTTTCAGACCAAAATACTTAAAAACCAGTGCAATGAATATACTCGGAGAAACCGGCTGATCAGATGCAACCAGTGCATCTATTTCGAGTGCAATATGCTTGTTATTTTCATGCTCATGTTCATAAAAAAGTACCGCACGATCACCCATATAATCCGGTGTGATCGCAAAGGCATAATCTGCCGATTCGGGATCTAAATACACCATGAGTATTGGGTTATTTGAAGCCTTAATTTGATGAGGCACGTCAGGTGGAAGCAGTGCACCTCTTATGCTGACAGCTGCTTCCCCCTCACCGAGTATCAACTCAAACGGGCCATTGATGCCGATACATAATTGGACAGCATGATGCGCATGCCGAGAAAAATCGAAACTTTGGCCTATATACATCACCCGCCTTGGCCCAATAAAGAGTTTTCTTGGAATCGTTTCTGTGCTCATATCTTAAATCCGAATTAGCCGCAGTATCGTACTGTTATGGTTGTTTATGGCCTTCACTGCTGTATCGATGTCAAGGAGGCTTAAAAATAGTACGTCAGCTCGCCATAATAAAGATTTTCATAGAAGGCATATTCTGTTCCTGCTGCCCCTTTAAATAATTGCGCACCCAATTTAAGATATACGTCCTCAAAGGTAGGCAGGTCATAATTAAGTGTAGGCGATATAAACAGACTATGATCATCTAAATTTGAGATAGCCAAGAGCTCAAGTTCTAGAAGCGGTGTGAGTTCCTTACTGATTATTCCACCCAGGTAATGCTTAGCCAAGCCGAGTTTTTCCCCCGCTAATATTTGGCTGAATTGATACTGCGTTGTGTCTGTCACCCCATCGCCATTGAAATAGCCTTCAAGCACAAATTTAATACCGATCTTATTTGTGTAATCGGCGCTGATCACGGCTTCAACATAGCTTTCAGTGTCTTTAGCATTGTCTTTGGGGTCTGACCAGACAAATTCGGCTCTTAATCCAATTAAGCCCATTTGGCTCGCCAGCCCAAAACCGAGTTTATCTTCATCCAAAAACGCCCCGGCTATCAGCGAATAATCTATATCATACTGATTACTTTTAAATCGAAGCGCCGCGGAATTATCGGAAGGCTGTCGCTGCTGTGAATAGACCAGGCTCAGTCGGCTTAATTCTTGAATGTTGTAGTCGAGTAATATGGCATCGACACCCTGTCGCTCGTATCTTTCTAGCTGCAAAGGATTAAGTGGATTAAACCTATCAAGGGGGTTCCAAATTAATGCACTGGCCCAGTTAATTTGTTGGCGGCCTATTCTGAGATCAAGATCATTATGAGTGAACTGCACCGTGCCTCGATACAGTTCACTTGTCCCATAAACATCATTCGTGTCGATGCTGTTGCCTTGAAGCGTCCAATAGCGCTGCTCATCCACTTCCAAAAGCTGCCTAAATTGTGCGCTATCCAGATAAGAACCAAACTGAAGCTCATTATCATAAACCAGTTCAAATTGAATATTCTGCCAACGATCAGAAAACTCTAAACGAAGTCGGTTGATATCCAGCACGTAGCGTTCAGTAGGCCCAATAATCGTTTCACTGCTTAGCAGTAAGTTTTTATATTGCCCACTCAACTCGATGGCATAGCTCGCTGAAGAAAATGAAAACAGCGTCACTGCCCTCATCAACAGCACCAACATAGCTTGGATTCTGTTGAGCAACTTAGAGCATTTATACATGATGAATCGCTTCGACAGGCTCCAAGCGTGAGGCTTTCACCGCTGGATAAATAGACACCATAATACCGCAGGCAAAGAGTAATAGGCTGGGCAGCCATAGATGATCAAATATCAACACCGGATGAATCACGTCTGTCATCCCGGGAATCGTTTCCATCGACCTACTTAAGCTAGACAAGTCGATACCGTATACCGCGTAATAACTGGCGACAGCCGTACCGATAATGGCGCCGACCAGCATGCCTATGGCACCCAATACCACGGCTTCATATAAAACTAAGCGAATCACATATTTGCTTTGCGTGCCGAGCGCCATCATCACCCCAAACTCTCTTGTTCTTTCTAATACGGACATAAGCATGGTATTCATCACGCCCATCGCCACAACGATAAAGACCACAATAAGAATGAGGTAGAAATCAATTTTCGTCATATCAATCATTTGTATCACGATGGGCATAATTTGCTCCCAGGATTCAACGACAATACTTCTATCGTCTAAGCTAGCTTGCAGCTTTTCAGAAAATGCCTGGCTCATAAAACGCGATTTCAATCGAACGGCCAGCGTGGAGGCTTCATCTGGTTCAAAAGCCAGCAATTGATGCAAGGAATCAAGATTAACAAAAGCATACGCGCTATCAAACAGCTCACTGCCGGTATCGAAAATACCACTAACCTTATAGGCAGCAGAAGCCAAATCACCGCTTGCTTGTTGCAGGGTGAGTACAAGCTTTTCACCCACTTTGATGCCTAATTCTTCGGCTATTTTCTTACCGATAAGCATACCCTCAGGCGAGTCTTTGCGGACATAATCACCCTCAACAATATGAGTGGCTAAACTCGTGACCTTTACTTCATCTACAGGATCAATGCCGCTCAATTCAATTGGCCTACTCTTTCGCGTACTGGCCAACATGCCTTTCACCACAATTCTTGTACTGACCGCTTCAACTTCGGGGAATTGCGCTATTTTCTGTTTCAACACAGACGCCTCAGCAAGGCGAAATTTGGGTGAATAGTCTTGACGCAACTGAGAAGAAGCTACCTGGCTATGGCCGCTCAGCTGCCCCGTTGAGTTTTCAATCATTTGCTCAAAAAAACCATCGGTAAAAGCATAGAGAAACAGATAGGCGGCCAGGCCAAAGGCAGTGGCCCCGGCAGTTAACATGGATCGTTTAGGGTTTCTGAACATCGACCGAAAAGCAATTTGCCAGAAGACCCAACGATTCGAGCGTGAAGATTTCGTGTTAACACGAAATCTTAATACTGACTCGGAATGTTGACCCTTTATCGCCCCGACAGGATTAAGTTTTGCCGCACGCCAAGCAGGATAAAGTGCAGGCAGTATCGCCACAATCAAGACAATGCCATTCACCAACCAGACATGGCTATAATTGGTCACTGGATACACCATACTCGACAAACCCGGCATGGTTTCCAGCGCTTGGGTGAACTGACCCAGATCAAGCCCTATTTTTGCCAAATACTGATTCAGTGAAACCCCCAGAAAACTTCCCAATGCTATTCCAATTAAGCCTAACAACACAGATTCAAACAGAACTAATAACAGAATCTGATGGCGCTGTGTCCCTAATGCCATCATCACGCCGAATTCTCGGGTTCTTTCCATGACGGACATCAGTATCGTATTGGCAATCCCGGCTGAAACAACGGTAAAAATCACAAACAACACCACATAAGCGACGGCTTCGTGAAATTGCACCATTTGCAACAATGACGGCATCATTTCCTGCCAAGTAAGTACTTCAAACTGATCTTCTAACTGTGCTTGAATATACGAAGCTGCTGCCTCCACTTGATTTCTGTCACCAAGTTTAATCGACCATGCCGTCACCCTGCCCCATAAGGAAAAAAGTGACTGGGCATCTTCTAGCTTAATAAACATCAGGTTTTGATCCATCACATCAATGCCAGTATTAAAGCTGCCCACGATGGTAAAACGATCAGCTCCAATCGAGCCATCTGCGGCTTGAGTAATGAGCGTTATCTCATCCCCTACTTCAGCTTGAAACGCTGACATTGAAGCATCGCCCAAGACAATTTCATTGCTTTGATCCGCCTGCAAATAACGACCGCTCACTAAGGCTTGCTTGATTAAGGTAACCCTTGATTCGGTTTCGGGTGTGACGCCGATGACTTGAACCATTCTAGACTTTTCACCGACACTGCTTAAAGCGACACCTTCAATACGTGGCGAAAAACCAGCGATATTAGGCTGAGCCGCTAACACAGAGGCTATTTTGCTTTGCTCATCAATCGCTAGGTTTAACTCTTGTGAATCATGAAAACCGGCACGGTGGACTTTTATATGACCACTGACATAGCCGGTACTATTATCAATCATCTGAGAGTTGATGCCATCGATAAAGCCCCACACAAATATCAATGAAATACAACCCACCACAATAGAGGAAAGGGTAATAAGGGTGCGTCGACGATTTTTCAGCAGATTTCTAAAGGTTAACCAGACAATAGCCATTTCCTACCTCTTTTCATCGGAGACAATACGACCGTCTTTTAAATGCAGTACACGCTTGGCCCGATCCATCACCATTTGATCATGGGTTGAAAATAAAAAAGTAGTACCGTGTACCTGATTCAGCTCTCTCATGAGATCCAGCAAGTTTGCACCGGTTTTCGAATCCAGGTTTGCCGTGGGCTCATCCGCTAGAATAATAGCAGGCTGTGTCACCATTGCCCGAGCCACTGCAACCCGTTGTTGTTGCCCGCCAGAGAGTTCATTCGGCCTGCGATTAGCCATGTCGGCCAAACCAACTTCACTGAGAATAGCCTCTGCCCTGCGTCGCCTTTCCTTTGCGTCAAGGCCTTGAAGCAACATCACATATTCAACATTTTCCTTGGCGGTTAATACCGAAATTAGGTTGTATTCTTGAAAAATAAAGCCGATTTTCCATAAGCGTAGGGTTGTTAGTTGGCTGTGTGTCAGCTGGCTCAATGATTGCCCACTAATAAGTATGTCACCCGAAGTCGGTGTATCAAGTGCACCAATATGATTAAGTAAGGTTGTTTTACCCGAACCGGAAGGGCCGACCATCACGGTGAATTCACCCGCTTCGATGTTGACTGAAATATCAGATAAGGCATGAACTTTAATGGCATTCTGTTCATAGGTTTTAGTGAGGTGGCGTGTTTCAACAATGCGCATAAACAACTTCCTATTGTGGGTTTCGAAGTCTACGTAAGCTAAATAATTCATCGCTTAGCGGCCTATCAAAACCTATGTCATTAACAAGGATTTCAGTAAACTGATCTGGCTTGTCAGCAGGAATCATGTGCCAACGAACCGGTATTGTTCGCCCTCCTATTTCACGAATATCACTATATTTCATTATTTTAACTACCTCGCCACTATCATCAAAAAAAGCTTGTTCTAAAGGAATAAAATCACTGTAGATCAGGAACTCAAGTCTCCCCCACACAACCGGTGCATCTGGGTTTGGTATAGAAATAACACGAAAAATTGTTTTACCCTCTTCTGTATAAGCGTCTGAGATTTCATGTCGATAGTCATTCACCATGCTACTTTCTTTCACCAGGTCATCATTGCTGAAATCTGAGCCCATCCACGGCTGGAGCATCATGGACGGGGGGATTTTTATGGTGCGGTCAATTTTAGGAATATAGTTCCACATTTCTCCGCCTATCCGTAAGGAACCCACGCCTTTTTCTTTTTTAGGTGCATGAATGCGTATCAGAGTTTTCTGGGGTCGATCCAACCAAGCTTCTAGTTCAAGTTTCCGTTCCCAGTATTGGGTTTTGATGGTCATACTGAAATTAGTGTGCGTGGTTTTGCCCCACATCAAATTTTCCATACCCGAAATAAGCTCTTCAGCGGTGGGCGCGGCAAATAGTGGATAAGCGATAAAGAAATGAATAAAGATAAACAAAATACGCGACATGGTTTTCTCCTTTTTTTCAGCTCAGTGTAAAGATGTGACTAAGACACAGGTCAAGCGGTTCATGGCAAAAAGTAATAAATTAACGAACGCTGTCAACACCCAGTTTACATCTTACAAAACCCTTGCGGTTTTACATCAAGCGAGGCATTAAATTTACTCGACATATTTTGAAAGGCGATCAGCGCGGTTAATTCGATGACCTGATCTTCTGAAAAAAACGTGTTTAAACGCTCACGGTCGTCCCTCGAAACCTGCTGATCGGAAAGCGTGACCACTTCAGCATAATGAAGTGCCGCCTTTTCTGTTTCACTAAAGAGTTCACTTGTTTCAAAGCGCTCCAGCTCATTCAATTTCGCTTTACTGCTGCCACGTTTAAGTACGGTCATTGAGTTGATATCGACACAAAACGCACACCAGTTTATTTGTGAAACTCGCACCGTGATGAGCGATCTTAACTCCGCGTCTATCGGTGACGATTTTCTATCCAGCGCGCCATATAATATAGCTAAGGCAGCAAACACTTTAGGCGACTTTCCCCATAATTTTGCAGGTTCTAATTCTTGCCCGTATTTGCGTCGTTGATTCCAGAAAAATAGTTTTACATACCAAGGATAATGATGTTTTGTATTCATAAGGCTCCAAGAATTTAATGTGTGAAATTTTAATAGGAATGGTAAAACCTGCTAACACTTTTTTAAATTGACATTTATAGTCTTGCTATGCAGGCTAGCCATTAACACTTTAACCAAAATGACATTCTACAAACTGCCTTACTCGAACTTTTTATTGAAAAAAATAACTATACTCATAAAAGTTCGTCTTTGTCATGCTTAAGTTGTTCAGGTAAAAAATCGGAAAACTCATATCCAAAACAAAGCTAAATCACAATTCTTAGGGAAAATATGCCAATGACCCAACAGCTACCCCAACATACCCAGGCTTTACAACTCAGTCGTCGTCGCTTCGTGCAAGGGCTAGCCGCAGGTGGTGTCCTTGCGGCAGCGCCCGCCTGGCTACAGGCGGCGATCAATAGCAACACAGATCTGGGCACAGCACCCGTACTCAGTGGTCGTGAAATTGATCTCGTGGTCGCTGAAACACCGGTCAACTTTACCGGTGTGACGCGCATGGCCACCACCATTAACGGCTCGATACCCTCACCCACTTTGCGGCTGCGCGAAGGCGACGAAGTGATCATTCGGGTTACCAACCGCTTGCCAATCGCGACCTCAATTCACTGGCACGGTATCCTCTTACCCTACCAAATGGATGGCGTGCCAGGCATCAGTTTCAAAGGCATCCCACCGGGTGAAACCTTTACCTATCGCTTTACGCTCCGACAAAGTGGCACTTACTGGTACCACAGCCATTCCGGTTTTCAGGAAATGACCGGTATGTATGGCGCTTTAATCATTGAGCCACGTCAGGGTGAACGCATCAAAGCCGACCGAGATTTAGTAGTGCAACTTTCCGACTGGACCGATGAAGACCCGATGCATGCTTTCAGCAAACTGAAAATGCAAAGCGATATCTACAATTTTAATCAGCCCACGTTTTTTGAATTCACCAAGGATGTCTCAACAATGGGTTTGCAAGCCGCACTGGAAAAACGCCAGATGTGGAACCGGATGCGTATGAACCCAACCGATTTGTCCGATCTGTCGGCAGCGACAATGACCTTTCTGATGAACGGCACCACACCGGCTGGCAACTGGAACGGAATATTCAAGCGCGGTGAAAGCATTCGCCTTCGCTTTATTAATGCCTCCAGTAACAGCTTTTTCGATGTACGCATTCCCGGCTTAAAGCTGACCGTAGTACAGGCCGACGGTCAAGATGTAGAACCCGTTGCTGTTGATGAATTTCGTTTCGGCCCCGGTGAGACTTACGATGCTTTGGTCGAACCCGAAGAGGACGCCTATAGCATTTTTGCCCAAAGCATAGATCGCAGCGGTTATGCGCGTGGCACACTGGCGCTACAGCAAGGCTTATCGGCACCCTTACCGGCGCTCGACCCCGTGGAGTGGTTAACCATGGCCGATATGATGGGCACCATGGGTCAGGGCGGGATGGCTCAGGTGGGAATGGATCATGCCGCCATGGGTCATAACGCTATGAAGGACATGAAAGGCATGAATAGCTCAGGCATGGCCGGCATGATGGGCTCTATGAGCCAAGGCGGCATGGATCACAGTCAGCACGGTGCTATGGCCATGGATCACAGCAAACATAGCATGCAGAACGCAACACAAAACCCATTAATCAAACCCTCAACAACCGTCAAGCACGCGCGCACTGAATATGGCGCATCCGTGGATATGCGGGTCGATATGCCCAGCACAAGGCTTGATGATCCGGGTATTGGCTTGCGTAACAATGGCCGCAGGGTATTAACCCTGGCAGATTTAAAATCCATTGATGGCGTGCTGGATGACCACCGCCCGCCCACGAAGGAACTGGAGTTGCACCTGACCGGCAATATGGAACGCTACAGCTGGTCATTTGATGGACTGGAGTTTGGAAAAAGCAGCCCCGTGTCCCTGCGCCAGGGTGAGCGCGTCAGAATCATTCTACAAAATGACACCATGATGACCCATCCCATGCATCTGCATGGAATGTGGAGCGAACTGGAGACCGACCAAGGTGAGCTGCGGGTTCGCCGGCATACCATTCCGGTGCAACCAGCCCAACGCATCAGTTTTCTGACGACGCCTCACGACCTCGGTCGCTGGGCTTGGCATTGTCATTTACTATTTCATATGGACGCGGGCATGTTCCGTGAAGTGGTGGTGTCATGAGGAGCGATAGAATGAAAACCAAACATATGCAACAGCTCATCAGCTCGGTACTCGCAGTCTCTGTCTTTCATGCACCGGTCTTATTAGCTGAAATGGACAGTAAGCCTATGTCTCATGAAATGGGGCAAATGCAGGGCGGTAGTGCACCCGATAATGCCCGCGACCCTCACGCCTATTCCGATGGCTACACCCTGACAGAAGGCCCCTATGCTCAATCTGGGCCCCGACAACTGAAACTGGCCGACGAACACGCCTTCTGGGCGGTTCTAGGTGACCGTCTCGAATACTATGAAGACAGTGACAGCGGGATATTTGATTTACAAGCTTGGTATGGCACTACCTACGATCGTTTTGTGGTCAAAGCAGAAGGTGATTTCGACGATAAGCGGCTGGAAGAAAGTCAAACTGATTTGCTTTGGGGTCATGCACTCAGTGCCTATTTTGACGTTCAATTAGGCCTACGTTTGGATCAGTACGATGAAGGTCGTGACCGCCAGTGGCTCGCGCTCGGTATTCAAGGCTTGGCTCCCTATTGGTTTGAGCTGGATATCACCGCGTACGTCGGTGACAGCGGGCGTACAGCTCTGACCGTCGAAGCAGAATACGAACTGCTACTGAGCCAAAAACTGATCCTGCAACCCCGCTCAGAATTTACACTCTACGGTAAGGAAGACCTCAAGAACGGCCTTGGCAGCGGTTTTTCGGACTTTTCTCTTGGCCTGCGTTTGCGTTATGAATTCACCCGCCAGTTTGCACCGTACCTAGGTGTGGAATGGTTTGAGACCTATGACGATACCGCCAATTATCGACAAGCTGCTGGACAAGATCGTAGCGATACACAGCTTGTCGCCGGATTGAAGTTCTTGTTTTAAGCTTAGATTGCCTAGTACAAGAGACCTTTGCATAAGGGCTGCGCTTGCAAAGGTCTCTGATGATAATACCGCCACCCTAATCAATTAAAAGCCCTAACGGATAAGGGCCTTACCGCCCATAGAAAGCAGCATTTCGTTGCAAGCTGACAAGCAGCCATTTAACAATACTGCAAATATACAGCTCAGGCAAAAAGGTGTCAGATCTATGTGTGCCACCTTTTCTGATAGGCAGTTGGGAAAAGTAATGTTAAATAGATCACTAAATGATGATGTAAGAAAGAGAAAGGTCACCTGTTTTTCTCTGGGCGCGGCCTTGTTTTTAACTCTCACTTAACTAATTTTTATACAGCCAGTCTGTATTAGATGATCAATTTCCTGATCCCCATAAGACAAGCTTTCAAGCACTTCTCGTGAGTGATGACCTAACTGGCAACCAGCGGTATGATTTTGTGTCGACTTGAAAGGCAGTGCAGTATTTATCTGTTTAATTTTATGTCCATTTTGATCTATTGCTTCGCAAAGCATATTCCGCTGTATAAAGTGGGGGTGTGCTGCGGCTTCATTTATGCTTAAAACAGGTTCGACACAAGCGTCTAATTCACTAAATTCTTTCGTCCATTGATCAAAGGTTTTTTCAGCGATTTTGTCGGAGATCACTTTTTTAATTTGGCTTTGGTTATCAAGTTTTTGATTGGCAATTTTTACTAGATAAGATTCTAGCCCCAGGTGTTTCAGAAGCGATATAACAAATGCAGGCTCAAGACTACCAATCGATAAATAGCGATCATCTGATGTTTTATAATAATCATAAAACAAGCCGCCATTCAGCATTTCTGTACCATAACCAGGGTCTTTTTCACCAACTAAAGCACTGGCACCGAACATCGTGTTGAGCGCAAAAGCGGCATCGCTCATACTGATATCCAAATACTGGCCTTTGCCGGTATTGGCCCTTTCGATCACGGACGCTAACACTGCCATCACCGCATGATGTGAACCACCGGCGATATCCGCAATTTGAGTGCCTGATAAAACGGGGCCTGTCTCTTGTCTACCTGAATAACTAGCTAAACCTGACAAGGCTAAATAGTTAATATCATGACCCGCTTTATTTTTTAAAGGGCCAGTTTGGCCATATCCGGTGATCGAGCAGTAAATAAGTTTAGGGT
Organism: uncultured Oleiphilus sp.; assembly: GCA_963974595.1. Taxonomy (GTDB): domain Bacteria; phylum Pseudomonadota; class Gammaproteobacteria; order Pseudomonadales; family Oleiphilaceae; genus PZPK01. The sequence continues at coordinate 74,697 of CAXBDA010000001.1, forward strand.
GTTTATCTTTTAGGCTATCAAAACCCAAGCCTAGTTTCGCCATCACACCCGGCCTGAATTGTTCGACTATAATGTCATATTCAGCCAATAAGGCCTCAATAATTGTTTTGGCTTCAGGATGTTTTAAATCCAAGGCTAAAGACTTTTTATTTCGATTAATGGTGGCATGCGCTGCCGACACTTTCCCCACCATTGGTGGCATTAGTTTTAACAAATCGGGTCTTTTAGGCGCTTCTATACGAAGTACCTCAGCCCCCATATCGGCTAATAATTGCGTCGCATAAGGGCCAGGTAACAAGGTTGAGAAATCAAGTATTTTTAGACCTTTAAGAGGCTGCATAAGGCTCCCTGTTTTTATTATTGATAGAATATTTAAACTAATGAACGCCCGATAATCAGCTTCATGATCTCGTTGGTGCCTGCGTAAATCTTTTGGACTCTGGCATCGGCATACGCTCGAGCAACCGGGTATTCCCACATATAGCCGTAACCACCATGTAGCTGCAAACATTCATCGATCACATCACACTGAATATCGGTACTCAGTAATTTCAACTTAGCGGCTGTGACGACATCAAGCTTTTTATCCAAATGAAGCTCTAAGCATTTATCGACAAATACCCGTGCCATAGTCAGCGTGGCTGACATTTCTGCCAATTTGAACTGGGTATTTTGGAAGGAGGCAATTTCACGACCAAAGGCTTTTCGCTCTTTGACATATTGAATAGTTTGCTCAAGTATCGATTCAGCACTAGCAATGGCATTTAGGCCAACAGACAAACGCTCTTGTGGCAGCTCTTGCATTAAGTAGATGAAGCCCATGCCTTCAGCGCCAAGTAAGTTTTCTTTGGGTACTTTTACATCCTGAAAAAACAACTCAGAGGTATCTTGTGCTTTCATACCGATTTTATGAAGATTTTGACCTTTTTCAAAGCCTGCAGAGTTTGCTTCAACTAATAAAAGGCTGGTGCCCTTTGCCCCGGATTCTGGGTTGGTTTTAGCGACAATAATCACTAAATCTGCCATTTGGCCATTGGTGATAAAGGTTTTAGAACCATTTAAGACATAAAACTCACCACTTGCGTCGAGTACCGCATTAGTCTTAACACCTTGCAAGTCAGAACCAGTACCTGGTTCTGTCATCGCAATAGCGGTAACAATATCACCGTTCACACAACCCGGCAGGTAGCGCTGTTTTTGCTCTTCCGTGCCATAGGCCATGATATAAGGAACTGCGATATCAGAATGTAAACCAAAGCCAATACCGCTTAGACCAAAGTTCGCTATTTCTTCATCGACTATCGCGTTAAAACGGAAGTCTCCTTCGACGCCACCGTAAACTTCGGGTACGGTTGGGCACAAATAGCCATTTTCGCCAGCTTTTTTCCAAAGCTCGCGCGATACCTGCCCGTCTTTTTCCCACTGCTCATGATAAGGCACAGCTTCTTCTTGAAGGAATTTACGAAAAGCATCGCGAAACATTTCATGCTCAGATTCAAATACAGTACGTTTTATCATAATCTTATTCTCTTATATTTATTTATGGATATTAGCCTGTCTGCATAGCTGGCTCAGTATAAAAAATTCGCCAGCGCCTTTTACTTAAGCTTTAATCTTTGAAAGTTAAACCATCTTTTGCCATATTTTTAAGAAGTTGAGGCACTTCAAAACGCTTTCCGAATTTTTTAGCAAGATAGCTAGCTCTTTCTATAAACTGATTTAAACCAGTTTGGTTGATGAACTGTAAAATGCCACCGGTCCAAACAGGGTAACCAATACCCATAATCGAGCCAATATTGGCATCTCGCACACTTGTTAAAACGTTCTCTTCAACACAACGAACAGTTTCAATGGCTTGGATATACAGTAAACGGTCTTTAATTTCTTGAAGGTCAATACGTTGATCGCCTTCCTTAAACAGTTCATTAAGACCTTTCCAAAGATGCTTTTTAGCCTGTGTTGGATAAGTATAAAAACCACCACCGGCTAACTTGCCTGCACGGCCAGCTTCTAACATTCGATCCACCACTGGGTCGGCTGGGTGCTCTTGGTAAGTTAAGCCTTCTGCCTGTACGTCTTTAATCGTTTGTTTTCTGATTTTGTCGATCAAGGTCATGCTGACTTCATCTGTGACCGCCAAAGGGCCAACAGGGAAACCGGATAAAAATGCCGCATTTTCGATAGCTGAGGGCGAAATACCTTCCCCTACCATGGCAATACCTTCATTCGCAAAGGTACCAAACACACGCGAAGTGAAGAAGCCACGGCTATCATTCACTACAATCGGTGTTTTGCCGATTTGTAGCACATAATCATATGCTTTTGCCAAGGTATCAGGCGACGTTTTCTCACCGCAAATTATTTCAACCAAGGGCATTTTATCGACAGGTGAAAAGAAGTGTAGACCGATAAAGTTTTCGGGTCTTGCAGATGCTTCGGCTAAACCGGTAATGGGTAAGGTTGAGGTATTAGAGGCAAAGATAGCCGAGCTTTCAAGCTGGGTTTCGGCATCTTTGGTCACTTTGGCTTTAAGCGCCCTATCTTCAAAGACGGCCTCTATAATGAGATCACAACCTTTTAAGTCAGCATAGTCATCACTGGCTTTGATTAAAGATAAGGTTGCATCTCGTTTATCTTTTGTTAAGCGTTTTTTCTGAACTTTTTTATCTAAAAGCTTTTCAGCATAGGCTCTACCGCGCTCAGAATTCTCAATAGAAATATCTTTAAGAACTACCTCTAAGCCTTTATTGGCAGATGAATAAGCAATGCCTGCTCCCATCATACCGGCACCTAAAATACCAACTTTTTTAACTTTAGAAGATTCAACGCCTTTAGGTCGCGCGGCACCCGCTTTAATTTCATTCAACTGGAACCAGAATGTTCCGATCATATTTTTTGATACTTGACCGCAGACTAATTCAATAAAATACCGACTTTCGATACGCATCGCTGAGTCAATATCGACTTGCAGACTTTCAACCATCACGCTGAGTATTGATTCGGGTGCGGGTAAAGTTCCTTTGGTTTTTGCACGCATCATAGCAGGTGCGATGGGCAACATTTTTGCCAAACCGGGATGAGAGGGTAAACCGCCAGGGACTTTGTAGCCCTTTGCATCGTATGGTTGCTGTACTTTAGGGTTTGCTTTAATCCAAGCAATAGCCGCATCGACTAACTCTTCTTCAGTATTTACTATGTCATTAATCAGACCCGCGGCTTTACCCTCTTCCGGCCTAAATTGTTTGCCTTCTGTTAAGTAAGGTAATGCAGTTTGAAGACCTAATAAACGAGTCATTCTCACCACACCACCGCCACCGGGCAGTAAACCAAGCGTGACTTCAGGCAAACCAAGGGTAACCCCTTTTGCTAAGCTGACTCGGTAGTGACAGGCTAAAGCCATTTCCCAACCGCCACCTAAAGCAGCACCATTGATACAAGCAACGACGGGCTTTCCGGCAGTTTCAAGTTCGCGCATGGCGACTTTTAATGTATCGAGCATATTGTATAACTGGTCTGCATTTTCTTTTGTCGTGGCATATAAATCATCCAAGCTTCCACCAGCGAAAAATGTCGACTTGGCTGAACGAATAATTACCCCAACATACTCTTCAGTTCTCAGCTGTTCTACCGCGATGGCTAGATCTTTAGTGAATGCGGCATCCATTAAATTAGCAGACGCATTAGGTCGATCTAGAATGAGATGAACAATATTGTTGTCATCTTTTTGATACTTAATTGTGCTCATGGATCTTCTCCTCTTAAATGCGTTCGATAATTGTTGCGATACCCATACCACCACCCACACATAAGGTAGCCAGACCTCTGGATAAGTTTCTTGCTTCTAATTCATCCAGAAGTGTGCCAAGAATCATCGCACCGGTTGCGCCTAGTGGGTGGCCCATCGCAATCGAACCACCATTTACGTTTACTTTATCTTCAGACACATTCATTTCAGCCATAAAACGCATAACCACTGAAGCAAAAGCTTCATTAACTTCAAATAAATCAATATCGCTGACATCCATACCGGCTACTTTGAGCGCTTTACGAGCGGCTGGCGCAGGCCCGGTTAGCATAATCGTTGGATCTGTACCGACAACAGCGGTCGCAACAATGCGTGCCCTCGGCTTCATCGCATATTTTTGCCCCGCCGCTTCGCTGCCAATTAATACCGCAGCGGCACCATCAACAATACCTGAGGAATTACCCGGTGTATGAACATGATGAATATGTTCAACATGGGGATAACGCTCTTTTGCAACACCGTTAAAACCCATTTCACCCATCATCTGGAAAGATGCTTTCAAGTTTCCTAGTGTTTCTAAATTACTATCTGCACGAATTAATTCATCATGAGCGAGAATCGTTAAACCATTTCGATCAAGCACAGGAATAATAGCGTTTTTGAACGCAGATTTTTCCCAGGCAGCGGCAGCTTTTTGATGAGATCGCACAGCAAAGCCATCAACATCGGTACGGCTATAACCACCCAAGGTTGCAATTAAATCGGCGCCGATACCTTGCGGCATGAAGCCTGTTTTGAAGTTGGTTTCCGGGTCCATCGCCCAAGCACCACCGTCACTGCCCATTGGAATGCGTGACATAGATTCGACACCACCCGCCACAACCAAGTGCTCCCATCCTGAACGTACTTTCATGGCTGCAGTATTAACCGCTTCTAAACCAGAGGCACAAAAACGGTTTAACACCATACCCGCAACATCATCATTCCACCCTGCGGCCAAGGCTGCTGTTTTGGCAATCACAGCACCTTGATCACCCACAGCAGTAACACAGCCCATAACAATATCATCAACATCTTGTGTGTCGAATTGGTTACGTTCTTGAAGAGTATTGAGCAATTGAGTGAGTAGTGTGACAGGTTTAACTTCGTGTAATGCACCGCTAGATTTTCCACGACCTCGTGGTGTGCGGATAGCATCAAAGATTAAGGCTTCGTTTATCATTATTCTTCATCCGTATAGTTGGCCTAAGACATTAATAGAATAAAGAAAGAAGATGCGCACTAGCAATGATAAAAAGTGACTATAAAATTGATGAATTCTTGCATATAAGCTTTCACCTTCTTATGGCACATCAATATTTAAAAAGCATCACTTCAATATTTAAAAAACAGCACCTCAATAGCAAAAAAGCCGATGATCACGAAGATCATCAGCTTTAGATTGATAATTATTATGTGATTAGCTCACATTAAAAGAAATTCAGAATGTAATTGTTTCTTGATAGAAAGATTTAGGGATGCGGATATTGGTTGTAAATGATCTGAAATCATCATCTTCATTGCCAGCACTCAGTATCACTTCAATACTGCCACCTTCTTTCTCAAGGAAGCCTTTTACAGCGTCCATACCAACACCTCTTCCCGAGACATCCGTTACTTCGTCTGCTGTTGAAAAACCTGAAGAAAATATCAAGTTAGCAATTTCAGCTGCGCTTGGCTTAGGATCAGATGCTTGATAAATACCTTTTTCTATCGCCATCTTATAAATCCGGCTAATCGCAATACCGCGACCATCATCTCTTACAGCTAAATTAGCGCCTTGTTCATCGGGTGTAACATCTAAAGTGATGATACCACTTTCAGGTTTACCTTTTTCAAGACGTTCTTCTATGCCTTCAATACCATGATCCATAGCGTTTCTAAATACATGCATGAAGATATTATTCAAGGTTGAACTGGCATGGCTCTTAATCAGAATACCTGCATTATCAATTTTAACCTCTGGTTTCCCTTTACCTAATTGCTCAGCCAAAGAGTGCGCAGACTGAATTACATCAGAAATCACCTCTTCTAAAGGCTGCGCCTCCATCGTCATAAGCATACTATAGGCCTCAGAAACAACACCTTTAACATCTTGACTCATATCAGAGCCAGTCAATGATCTAATATTTTCTAACCACGTTGATACACGTGCAGGGTCAAGTGAAATACCACTTGCTGCTTCACCATCACGGCCTAATTTCTCCCTGAAGACCATAGCGTATTTCGCTAAGATTTCTTCAGCCCCAGAAAGCTCTGCTAACAATGACTCTTGATTCCACTGAACATCTTCATTCTTACGTAAATCATCATAAGTACTCTCAACTTCATGAACAATATCGGTAACCTGGCTCAAACCGTAAGTACGCGCATTACCTTTTACGGTATGCATAGATCTAAACAAGTTAGCAATAATATCTAAATCTTTCGTTGCATTGGCTTCGATTAGTTGGCGGCATTCTGCCAAGAACTCTTCAGCTGAACTTAAGAAGTCACTAAATTTAGCAGCATCAACAGCGAGTATTTCACCAATAATGGCCAATTCACGCTTCTGACCTTCAGCTTCGGCTTCAAGCGCTTTCAACTCGGTAACATCTCTTACTGTTACCATTAACTTATCAACCTCACCAGACTCACTAATAATTGGATCCCAATCCAGCTCTAGAATCTTTTCACGATCATCTTCCATTTTGATGACCATCTCTGTCATCAAACAATGAGAGTTAAAGTCATACATCATTTCATCTTCACCAACAATCGCATCAACGCCCGTGATATTTTGATCGACAGAATCAGAACCCGCCGTTGTATTACTAAATAACAAGTCTGCAAAGTTTCGATCGGCAATACGATCTGTTTCGAATATTTTCTCTAGGTATGAAGCATACTCAGGGTGAATTAGGCCACCGGCAGTAATGGTAAATAAACCTTGGTGCATATTCGCCATCATATTGGCGATATCGTTATTCTTCTGTCTTAACTCAGCCGTTCTCTCTTCGACTTTCGCTTCAAGGTTTCTGTTTTGCTCTTCAATCACTTCACGCATACGTATGCTTTTGATCGTAGTCACTAGAGAACGGGCAACCGAAGAAACAAACTCATAATCACTATCGGCAAAACTGACGTTCTTAACGTCTCCCGATAAGTTAATCACGCCCACTAGAATATCTTTATCGACAAGAGGCACACATAATAGAGCCCTTTCCGAACCGGCATCATTTGATACAAAGTTTTTATCTTTAGAAGTATTTTGTACAAAGATAATTTTCTTCGTTTCAGCCGCTTTACCTAATATGCCCTGGCCCATTTCAAATTTGGCAGCAGAAGATCCAGCGTCAATTGCTTTCGGTGGAAAGTGTGCCTTGACTTCCAACTGTGATTTATCATTGGTTAAATAAACTGAGCCTTGAGCGACACCTATTTTGTCATGCATACTTTGTAAAACTTCTTCTAACGCAGTATTTTGGCTTTGCGCACCAGCAAGTGAACGACCTATAGAGTTTAATTTTGCCAAATCGATCATTTTCTTACGTATTGCCAATCTCATAGAATTAAAGTTTTGAGCGGCTAACAAGATAAGTACAATCAACATGACAATTGATAGTTTGATACCGAAATCAAGGCTATCAGACACTTTGCCTTGTAATTGGTTAAACTGCTCATCGGCTGCTTTCAATAGCTTGTCTAAAGAATCAATTGCTTTGGTAACAGATGCATCTGCTTCATCTAATTTGGCCTTAGCAACCTCTATTTTCTCTAATTGCTTCAACTTATGATCAGCAATTGAGGGTGACTTCATGACATGTTCACTGAGATCTGCATATGCTGTATTAGCGATTGGTACCAAACCTTGTTCATCAAATTCAGAAAATACCATAGCGCCCTTATCAAACCAGGACTTAGAGTCGTTAATCGAGAATGTAAAATTACCCATACCACCACTGACTAGGCCCATATCCTGAGTAATTTTAATTTCATCAATGGTTTTAAATAAGTTATTGATTAAAGTAATTGATTGATTAGCAAAGCCGATAACCAGTTCCATATCATCCTGGTGCTCTTCAGGCGCCATGTAATACTGTATTTCATCTATCGATGCACCCACGCCATCAATAAGGTTAAACAGGATATCCACCTCGCCTAACATTCTGTTTCTAGCCGCCAACACTTCGGTTTTGGCTGTAAACATGTCGATCACGGCTTCACGATAGTCATCGTAATTTTCCTTTACTTCTTTTACGAGAACAGACTTCTCTGCATCTTTCTGAGCAAGTAAAGCAAGGCTTTGATAACGCTCTTCGAATCGTGAAACACCCGAATTAAAAGACGTTTTATAAGCATCAATCTGATCTTGGTTTCCGGCATTGAATGCAAGTGAACTCAGTTTCGCCAGTTTTAGCAGCTGGATCTGTACATCATTACTTTCTTTCACTACCGGCACAGCCGTTTCATTCACTAGAGAAGAAGAACCATTTATATCATTAAGATTCCACAGGGATGAAAGCCCTGACGTTAATAGAAGCAGGATAATAATGGCAAAACCAAGACCAACTTTTTGATTAAACGATAATTGAAACATAGTTATATTCTTTTTTATTTAAATTCCAGTGGATTACGTATTACATTTTACTTTAGCGCAGTTTTTTTGAATGTCATGATTTCTTTTAATTTTTTCAGCAACTTTTCAATATACTGCTAATATAATTTTTAAGCCTTTCATTTAAAGTGGATTGAGAAATACCAATCATGACCAATAAACTCATTCTTTTTTCTGTTGCCGCATTTGCTATAGGTGCCATTTTGGTTTTTCAATTAAGCCGAAAACACTTTTCGATAAAAATGCAGCTATTAACAGAACAAAACACATCTTTGGAGGCTGAGCTATCTAAGACTCAGCAAGAACTCAAGACTGAAAAATATAATTTAGACGAAGCTAACACCTCTCTAGAAGCAGCTAATCATGAGAATCATTCTCTCAACTCGGAAATAGATGCGCTAAGAGACCAATTAAGACACGAAAAAGAATCGATTCAAAATGAAATGCAAGCCGAACTCGACTCTCTTCGTAATAGCAATCAGGCAGAAAAAGTCGAGCTAAACGACAAGTTATCGCAAGTAAAAGATAACCTTAATGACCTCGCAGCCTTGTTAGTGACCTTCGAGCGCTGGCATGAAAGCTTGACACAACTCATGCTTCATAACGCAGAAATGCACAAGCAAAATCAGGAGTTTTTCAATATCGTTAAACAGATTGTCATTCTTGCACTTAACGCTGCGATAGAAGCCGCTCGTGCCGGTGAACATGGTAGAGGCTTTGCTGTCGTTGCTGACGAGGTTCGAAATTTAGCCATGAGAAGCCAGGAACTTTCTGAGAGTTATAAGGAAAATCTTAATAAAAACGACTTCTTGACAACGGCAACATTCCAAGACATTCAGGCTGGCGGCAAAATGATTTTGACCGATGTATTCTCTACCTCTGAAATCGTTAAAAGCATGCTTGAGAAACTATAAGGAAACATCACATGCAAAACTTTTCTTTCAAGTATTTAATAGGTTAGCCATGTTAGTTAATGATGAATTCAAAAATGAAATCAAGAAAGCATTTCATAGCAGTTTTGAAGAAGCCTTTGTAGCTGGCTCAGATACATCACGCTGGCAATTTAAAGAGAAATCAACACTAGAAAATCTAGATACCAAAGAGTTCTATGTCTTAACGATGTCTTCACAGCTTTTCAGAATCTTTATATTTCTACATTTTTCAAAAAATGATGACACGGAAAAGTTTGTGAGCAGCGTATTGAATTTAACATCTGCCAAGCTGGATGAAGATAAGTTTTATGACTATTTAGGCGAAGTCGGTAACGCCTTTTTAGGGTCAATTAAGCGCGATTTAGGTAAACACATACCAAGCCTTGGCATGTCTACACCAAATAGACTAAGTATTGACTGCCTAAAGTATATGAAAAACCTTAATTCAAATTTTGAATCACACGCCATTTCAACGTTTGATGACAAAGTACTATTTTACTCTAGTGTCTATTTAGTTGCAGATGAAGAACTAAATATACATATAGATCGTCATTCTCTCGAAAATGAAGTTGACTCTGGTGAACTTGAGCTATTCTAAACTGATAAATACAAGTTTATAAGAATTTAAAACAGGAGCAAAAATGTCTGATACAACACATATAGTTAGCAAAATTCTGGTGCATGAATGCAATGATGATGCACTTCTTGCATTAAAAGATGTCTGCACCGAACATAAACTTGTCGGCTTAAAAGTTAGTACGGGTAAGCATAATATTGGCTTAAAAGACGCGGCAAATGAAATTAATGATGTTCTTAACTCCAATGTAGACTTGGGTGCAATTTTTCTATCGGAAGCACCGGACCCTATTGGTTTTACAGGTAGTGAGTTATGTTTAAAGATTCATCATACGCGTCCTGAACTACCTATTTTTCTAAGAAGAACAGAAAAACAAGATGGCAGTGATCTACCTGAAGATGTTCAGAAAGCAATTACTGGCTACTACACGCTTGATAACATAGGAATACTTGATGAATTAATCAGAACGTATGTCTGTAGCATGTATTACCCTGTTGAACTCGCGCAAGGAATACAAGAGATTTCGTTTGATGCCTTTTCAAATATCATTACCGACACTGCTATCAGCTGTGATCAGCCCTACTTAGTGAAAGACCAGATTATTTATGGTGAGCTATTTAGCCTTATCCCCCTGGAAAGTGAATGGTGCAGAGGCTATATGATGCTTCAAACCACAGAAAGTGAGATTCTTGATTTAATTCGATCGGGTAAAACACATATCACATCCACCAGGCCTGACTCTCGCGATACCAATGCCGTATTGAATGAAATTACAAATATGATTTGGGGTGGCATTAAATCTCGCTACTTCCAAAGTGGTGAATCACCTAGCGAAGCGCATAGAACTCAAGTCCCGATCATTGTAAACCACTTACAAAAACACATATCGTTTGGTTCAACAGAACCTCAGCTGTGTTTTAAATATAATCTGAGCACACCAGATAATACGTTTTCTTCTATCACGATCTATCAGCGGTTAGTGTTTAACTTAAGCTGGTCTCCTGAAAAATTCGCAGAAAGTGACAAGGCAGTAGATGATTTTGTAGATAGCGGTGAACTTGAATTATTCTAAAGTGTATCTACGCTTATGCTATAAACTTTATTTTTATAATTAGTCCGTCTTTAGTAAGACAACGAGGTAAGCAAAATGGCACAAATCTTAGTAGTTGATGATTCAGCAACTGTAAGAAACGAAGTAAGTTCTTTCATCAAAAGTCACGGCATGACTGTCGAAGTCGCTGTAGATGGTAAAGATGGCTTGGATAAATTAAAAAAAGACCCAAGCGTTAAGCTAATCATATCAGACGTAAACATGCCAAATATGGATGGTTTAACCATGGTCGAGAAAGTTCGAAACGAACTTGGAAACGCTACCGTTAATATTATTATGCTAACAACTGAAAGTGACCCGCGCATGAAAGAGCGCGGAAAAGCAGCAGGCGTGAAAGGCTGGATAGTTAAGCCTTTCAAAGGCGACAATGTGGTTGGCAGTATTAAAAAGTTAATTGGTGCTTAATTCTTTTATTTCGATTTAAAAAAGGCGGGGGAATATAAATTTAACCCGCCTTTTTTTTATTGCCACCATAACGGGGCAATAAAAAACTAAGATCTTTGCTCTGGCTCCTTCATTCTTAGAGCAATAAATGCAGCAATGGCTAATAGCGTTCCAGCAATTATAAAAGACCAAACATAACTCCCCGTATTCGCGACAATCATCCCCGATAAGCGCGTCATAACGAAGCCACCTAAGCCCCATGAAGTAAATAGCAAGCCATAGTTCAAACCGAGAGACTTCAAGCCCCACCAACTTTTGCAAAATGCCGGAAATAAAGCCAAATTCGTTCCATAATTAAAACCAATAAATGTAGCTGACAGTATGATGAAGAAAGCCATCGCACCGTCACTAGAGACCACAAATATTGCCAAAAACATATTCAGTGACTGCAAAGCGAGAAAGATAGCCAACGCCACACTCCTGCCCATTGCATCTGAAACAACTCCGGCGATAATTCTTCCTGATGCGTTCCCCACTGCCATAATTGCCACAGCAATAAATGCAGCATCGCCCATGCTCTGCTTGGCCATCCCGGCCAAACTTCCAATCACCATCAAACCTGCACCCGCACTAATAAAATACAGCCCCCATAACTTCCAAAAAGACACCATTTTGATAATTTCAGATGCCTTCCTGTCAATAGCGGTCTTTGCTGCTAAAGGTTCTAGGTTTGATGTACCCTTTTGCTCGGATATTTTTCGGTCTTCTTTTACATCTTCCTGCTTCACATCGACAGGCACATAGCCCTCGGGAGGATTTTTCAGAAACTGAGACAAGATACTTACAGAAACAAAAAAAGCGCCTGCAAAGAACATCATAGTGCTTTGTAATCCCCATAAGCCGACTAAATAGGAAGCAAGTGGGGCAATATAAACCGGAGCTAAACCAAAACCGGCAACAACCAAACCAGCTATCATGCCTGTCTGCCCACCAGGAAACCACTTAAGTGCGGGCGGTGTTGCCGAGGCATAACCGAAACCTATACCCGCCCCGGTTAACACACCAAACCCTATTACCCATGCCATATAGCTAGTACTTTGAGAGATAACGAGTAATCCGCTACCGACCAGAACACCACCGATCATGGCCGTTATTTTTGGTCCGATCATGTCTTGGCATTTGCCTGCAAGAATCATAGTAAAGGCAAATACCAAACAAGCAACAGCATAAGGGTCACCGACTGAAGCCCGTTCCCAATCGAAGCCTCCAGCCTCCCCAGCTTCAATAGACTCAACGATCTTAGCCTGAAAAATACTCCATGTATAAAGTACTCCCAGCGCCAAATTGATACCAGTACCTGCAAAGGTCACCTTCCAGCCTGGGTTCTTTAATACTGCTGACATATCCAATCCTTATCTCAACGACAAATGAAGAAATCCTATTTAAGGGAAATAAATTAATATAGCTGTACCACTATAATGCAGACTTAAGTAAGGCAATTGACAAAAATCAAAAGAAATATAAAAAATCAAATAAAAGCGTTAAATAAAGGCCTTGGTGCAAGCTTTCTTTGTCCATGTAAACCATAAAAGGCCCGTTAAAGGCTGTATTGAAATCGGCATTATTTTTAAGCGTTTTATTAGACGATAGACAGCGCATAACATGAGACCTTTGCAGCTTAAACCACTCTAGCTATTGTTTAATTGCCAGATTCAAAGCCTGCTCAGAAAGCTCATCCAAGCTCATCCCACCTTTTGGCTTGTACCAGGTTTTTGACCAACTTAAGGCTCCCGTCAAAAACCGCCTTAATACAAAAACATCGCCCGTCACTAAACCATTTTCTTTTGCTTCGGTAATCGTATCTATCCAAAGAGATTCATATTCATCTCTAAGTTTTAATATCATCGCCTGATTATCTGTATTTAAGCTACGCCACTCGTAAACCAGAACCGACATCGCCTCACCTGTCTCACCATTAATTGACTCAAGTTCACAGCGAATCAAAGCCTTTAATGCATCAACGCACGTTTCAGCTTTGGCCATTTCTTTTTTCATACGCTGGGTATTGAAAATTATGGTGTCGACCATGACAGACTTCAAAATATCTTCTTTGGTTTTAAAGTGATGAAAAAGGCTGCCCGACTGAATTCCAGCGGCATTTGCCAAGTCGCGAACGGTTGTTCGTTCATAACCTTTTTGGTTGAACAACTTAGCGGCAATAATCAGTAAACGCCCTTTTGCACTATTTGGATCTGTTGCTTCAATTTCTGAATTTTCTAATTTTTCAACATTACTTGCAGATGCCAAACTGATCTCCTAACACTCATTCACAACGTAAGAAAACAATGTAGGCCCCTGAGTTTGTAGAAGGGCCAAATTGAACTTTAGGGTAACATCGCATACGTTTCGACGAGCTCAACGAACGAGATTTTTTTTCTATGTTCATAATAATAGTAAACTGACCACTTTACAAACCAAGCGCTTGCTTGGTAGACTAATTTCAGTTGTTTCACTCATGAATCAGGAAATTGGAATGAACACAGCACCAGAAAACAACAAAACACATAAAAACTCAATTCGAATTGGTTGTGCTTCAGCATTTTGGGGTGATACCGAAACGGCTGCAAAGCAGCTGGTAGATAAAGGTAAAATCGATTATTTGGTATTCGACTATTTGGCAGAAATAACCATGTCGATCATGGCGGGTCAGAAAATGAAAGACCCTAATGCCGGTTATGCCAGCGACTTTGTTAAAACGGTTATGGCTCCCCTGCTTTCTGACATAAAAAATAAAAATATAAAAGTTATTAGTAACGCTGGCGGCGTGAATCCTCAAGCATGTGTTAAGGCCTTGCAAAGCATCATCGATCAAGCAGGCATAGATTTAACAGTAGCAATGGTTGACGGTGACAATATTCTACCCAAGAAAAAGTTTTATGAAGAATCCGGCGTGACAGAAATGTTTACGGGCGAGCCTATTCCAAAAATGCTTGTCAGTATGAATGCTTACCTAGGCGCTAATGGCGTCGTTTCTGCACTAGAACGTGGTGCAGACATCATTGTTACAGGCCGGGTTGTGGATAGTGCAGTCGTATTAGGTGCACTTGTGCATGAATTTTCATGGGCTTGGGATGATTTTGATAAGTTAGCTCAAGGCGCCTTAGCAGGTCACATCATTGAATGCGGCGCACACTGTACCGGTGGGAATTTCACCGACTGGGAATCAGTTGCCGTTGGATATGATGATATGGGCTTCCCGATTGCTGAAGTCAGTGCCGATTCTAGTTTCATCGTGACCAAGCCAGACAGTACCGGTGGCGCGGTTACCACGGCAACCGTCTCAGAGCAGTTGGTGTATGAAATTGGTAACCCGCATGCCTATATGCTGCCGGATGTTATTTGTGATTTTGCTGAAGCGAAATTAACTCAAGTTTCAGAAAACCATGTGCGCGTGGTTGGTGCTAAGGGTTTACCACCAACCGACACGTACAAAGTATCTTCGACATGGCCAGATGGTTTCAAATGCACTGTCACTTTTCTAATGGCAGGCATCAATGCGCCAAAAAAAGCACAAGCAGTCTCTGACGCTATCATCAAAAAAACCTCACGCATGTTAGACGAAAAAGGCTTAAAGCCTTTCACTCAAGTAGATATTGAATTACTCGGGACTGAAGCAACCTACGGAGCGCACGCTAAGCGCAGTGATACCCGCGAAGTCGTCGTTAAAATTGCCGTTGCCAGTGCCGATAAAAAATCACTGGTTTTATTCTCAAGAGAAATTGCGCAAGCTGCCACCGGTATGGCTCCAGGCATTACCGGTATCGTCGGTGGTCGACCGACTGTTTGGCCCAAGATACGCCTGTTCTCCTGTTTAGTGCCAAAAGATAGTATTGAAGTCAGTACACTTATTAATGAAGAAAAGCAGACTGTGCCACTCACCCTATTCAAGGGAGATATTCCACAAACACCACACGCCATTTCAATTAAACACACTGAAGATATGGATACACAATTAACCGTACCCTTGGTGTCTTTAGCTTGGGCCAGAAGTGGTGATAAAGGTGACCATTCCAACATCGGTGTCATTGCTCGTAAAGCCGACTATCTACCCTATATTCATTCAGCTTTAACAAATGAAAATGTAGCAGAGTTCATGAAGCACACTTTGTGCCCTGAAAAAGGCAAGGTAAATTCCTGGCTGCTACCGGGTATTCATGCCATTAATTTTTTACTTGAACATTCATTAGGCGGTGGGGGTGTGGCAAGTTTACGCATCGACCCGCAAGGGAAAGCATTTGCTCAGCAACTACTTGAGTACCCTATTTCCGTTAGTCAGAAAATCTTTGACGATTTAAACAAGTAACGTCAGTCAGCAAAGGAATCCGTAATGCCTGATAACACGAAAAGCACCTATCAATCTGTTTTCAAAGACAGATTATTTGAAAATAAAACCATTATCGTAACAGGTGGAGGCAGTGGCATTGGCCGCTGCACCGCGCATGAACTAGCAGCGCTCGGTGCGACCGTTATATTAATTGGCCGAAAACTCGAAAAACTTGAAATTGTTGCTCATGAAATAAAAGAAGATGGCGGCGAAGTTGATTTCTATGCCTGTGATATTCGAGAAGAAAGCATCGTTCAGCAGACCATCAAAGAACTTGTCAGCAAACATCCAGTTATCCACGGTCTGGTAAACAATGCCGGTGGTCAATTTCCTTCACCTTTAACAGGTATTAACCAAAAAGGCTGGGAAACGGTTGTAAGAACTAACCTGACTGGCGGCTTCTTGATGGCCAAAGAAGTTTATCTTAAAAGCATGTCTAAGCATGGCGGCTCTATTGTCAATATTGTTGCCGACATGTGGGGTGGCATGCCTGGCATGGGGCATTCAGGTGCAGCACGAGCTGGCATGGTCAACTTCACCCAAACAGCGGCAGTTGAATGGGGTGCTTCCGGTGTTCGTGTGAATGCTGTTGCACCGGGTTGGGTGGCTTCAAGCGGTATGGACTCGTATCCAGAAAGCATGAAACCATGGATTAAAGGCTTGCAAGAAGCGGTTCCTCTAAAACGTTTAGCGACAGAAGCGGAAGTGAGTTCTGCTATCTGTTTTTTATTGAGTGACGGCGCGAATTTTATAAGTGGTGATTGTTTACGCATAGACGGTGCAGCCTCACAAGGCGGTCGTGTTATGCCGCTAGCTAAAGCCAAAAACTCTGAAAGTTATAACGGCTTCCACCGAGCAGTGACGCCTAAGATATTTCAGGAGTGAACAAAATAGAACTTATGTAAATAATTTGCTCATTGAGCTCGTCGAAATGTGTCGCATGACACTGTGAGATTTGGCCCTTCGACGGAGCTCAGGGACCGCAAATTGAACTCAGGGACCGATAATTTCGGCATAACAAAGACAAAAAGGTTGAACATGACAACACTGAATTCAAATATTGATGTCCACTCAGAAGAGTTTTTGGCCAATGTGGCATCCATGCGAAACCATATTCAAAGTTTTCGCGATATTGAACAAAAAGTTCACGATAAAGAAAATGAAGCCAAAGAAAAATTTGTTAAGCGTGGCAAGCTTCTTCCAAGAGAACGTATTAATCGCCTGATAGATGCGGGAGCGCCTTTCCTGGAAATAAGCTCACTTGCTGGTTTTAAAATGCATGATGATAAAGACGGTTCAATGGCCGGCGGTGGTATTATTTCAGGCATCGGTTATGTCTCTGGTATCCGTTGCATCATTATTGCCAGTAATAGCGCCATCAAAGGCGGGACAATCTCCCCAGCGGGCTTAGACAAAACGCTTCGTCTTCAAGCTATCGCAAAAGAGAACAAACTTCCCGTTGTGACACTGGCAGAAAGTGGTGGCGCTAACCTTAACTATGCTACCGATGTTTTTGTACTAGGCGCTAGAGGCTTTGCGAATCAAGCACGACTTTCTGCTGCGGGCATTCCTTCCGTTACCGTTGTTCATGGAAATGCCACCGCGGGTGGTGCATATCAGCCTGGTTTATCTGACTACAGCATATTAATAAAACAACAAGCTAAAATGTTCTTGGCTGGCCCACCATTATTAAAAGCAGCCACAGGCGAAGTCGCTACAGATGAAGAGCTAGGCGGTGCAGAAATGCACACACAAGTGGCCGGTACAGCCGAATTTTTAGCAGAAGATGATTCCGACGGTATTCGCATTGCGCGCGAAATCATGGATCAAATGCCCTGGAACGAGCAGCTTCCTATGATGCGTTCATTGCAATGGGAAGAGCCACTTTACCCTGCTGAAGAATTACTCGGCCTGGTGCCTTCCGATAGCAAGCGGCCTTATGATGTGCGCGAAATTATCGCACGAATCTCTGATGGTTCTGACTTTGTCGATTTTAAACCTGAGTTCGATAATCAAACGGTCTGTGGCTTTTTGAAAATACAAGGTCATGCTTGCGGCATTATTGGTAATAACGGGCCTATCACTCCGGCTGGAGCGGCAAAAGCAACTCAGTTTATCCAGCTCTGTGACCAAACCAATACCAGCTTACTGTTCTTTCATAACACGACTGGCTTTATGGTCGGCACACATTCTGAACAAAATGGCATCATCAAACACGGCTCTAAAATGTTGCAAGCCGTTGCCAATACCCGCGTCCCTAAACTAACTATTGTGGTAGGCGGATCTTATGGTGCAGGTAACTATGCCATGTGTGGCCGAGGCTTAGACCCTCGTTTTATCTTCGCATGGCCAAATAGCAGAACCTCTGTAATGGGCGGTGCTCAGGCCGGGAAAGTACTGCGTATTGTGACCGAAGATAAACATCTAAAAATGGGCAAAGTCGCAGATCCAAAAATGCTCGATATGATCGAACAAGCCACAGCAGAGAAACTCGATAAAGGCTCGACCGCTTTATATGGTACGGCTCGCTTATGGGATGACGGTTTGATTGACCCAAGAGACACACGAAAAGTCTTGGCGTTTTTGTTAGATATTTGCCGAGAAGCAACGCATCGACCACTGGTAGAAAATACCTTTGGTGTCGCTCGAATTTAATAACAACGCTCATTGAGCCCGTCGAAATGTACTAGATGAAACTCTGTGTTTAATTTGGAACACCCTTCGACCCTTCGGTGAACTCAGGGCAGGAAAGCTCAGGGACCGACAACAAAACAGATAAATATTTTCAGTTTAAAAAATAACACAGGTGATCCATGATTTTTACTCAAGAACATAATGAAATTCGTCGTACTGTTAAAAACTTTGTTGAAAATGAAATCAACCCGCATGTAGATGAATGGGAAGCCGCTGGCACCTTTCCGATGAAAGAAATGTTCAAAAAATTAGGCGATTTAGGTTTATTAGGCATCAGCAAACCCACTGAATACGGCGGCATGGGCTTACCTTATAGCTATAGTATTGTGGCCGCAGAAGAATTTGGTTTATCAAAATGTGGCGGTGTTCCTTTAGCCATCGGTGTGCAAACCGATATGTGCACACCGGCTCTAGCACGTTTTGGGTCTGACGATTTAAGAAAAGAGTTTCTGACACCTTCAATAAGCGGTGAGATGGTAGGCTGTATTGGCGTATCCGAACCTGGCGCGGGTTCTGACGTTGCAGGTTTAAAGACGACCGCAAAAAAAGATGGAGATGATTACATTATTAACGGCACTAAAATGTGGATCACCAACTCTCCTTCTGCCGACTTTATCTGTTTGCTTGCAAACACCTCAGATGACAAAGTGCATATCAATAAATCACTGATTGTTGTTCCGATGAATACACCTGGTGTAACGGTTGGCCCTAAGTTGAATAAGCTAGGCATGCGCTCTTCTGAAACGGCTCAAGTGTTTTTTGATGATGTCCGTGTTCCACAACGCTACCGTATCGGTAATGAAGGCATGGGGTTTATGATGCAAATGATGCAGTTTCAAGAAGAGCGCATGTTCGGTGCAGCCAATATTTTAAAAGGCTTAGAAAACTGCGTAAATACCACAATTGATTATTGTCGAACGCGTGAAACATTTGGCAAGCCCTTAATTGACAACCAGGTGATTCATTTCCGTTTTGCCGAATTACAAACAGAAATTGAAGCTTTACGCTGCATGGTTTATCAAGCCGTAGAGATGTATGAGAACAAGAAAGACGTCACTAAATTGGCATCAATGGCAAAACTTAAAGCAGGTCGTTTAGGTCGTGAAGTGTCAGATAGCTGCCTCCAGTATTGGGGAGGCATGGGTTATATGTGGGAAAACGAAGTATCTCGTGCTATGCGTGATATTCGTTTAGTTTCAATTGGCGGCGGTGCAGATGAAATCATGCTAGGTATTATTTGTAAGTTAATGGGCACACTTCCCGGAAAGAAAAAATAGGCAATCATGATGAACTTACCAGAAACCGAAACACTGTTATTAAAACAAAAAGGCCATACTTTACACATCACCTTAAATCGCCCCAAGGTGAGAAATGCCATGAGTCTAATCATGGTGAACGAGCTTATGGCGGTATTTGAGTCCATTTCCTCAGACTTAAGTATTCGAGCAATTGTACTTCGTGGTGCAGAAGGAAACTTCTGTGCCGGTGGTGATATAAAAGACATGGCTGGCGCACGCGCAGCTTTAAGTAAGAAAGAGGGATCGGATCCCTTTTACAAACTGAACCGTGCCTTCGGCAGAATGATTACCTACGCAAACCAAATCCCTCAAGTATTAGTAGTCGTAACTGAAGGTGCTGTCTTGGGTGGTGGTTTTGGCTTGGCCTGTATATCTGATGTTGCACTGAGTCTAAATAGCACAAAATTTGGCTTACCTGAAACCGGCTTAGGTATTCCTCCCGCTCAAATCGCACCCTTTGTGGTGACACGTATTGGTTTAACACAAGCCCGTCGTTTAGCTCTTTTAGGTGCGCGTTTCGATGGAGCAGAAGCGCTTCGCTTAGGTATCGTTCATGAATCACATGAAACTATCGACGCATTAGAAGAAGCCTTAGACAAGGTACTCTTGCAAGTTAAGCGTTGTGCACCTCAAGTGAATAGACTCACCAAGCAACTTATATTATCTGTTGGCAAGGAGCCACTTGAGGATCTTTTAGATGGTGCAGCCAAGTCATTTTCAGAAGCGGTACAAGGTGCAGAAGGCCAAGAAGGTACAATGGCTTTTATACAAAAGCGCGACCCTAGCTGGTTTAAATAAAAATTCTGTTTTAATAAAATTTAAGACACATTATTAGGATGCATTTATGTTCGACAAAATATTAGTGGCCAACCGAGGCGAAATCGCCGTCCGAGTCATGCGAACAGCTAAATCATTAGGCTATAAAACTGTTGCCGTATTCAGCGAAGCAGACAGAAATGCCGCTCATGTTCTTTTTGCAGATGAAGCCGTTTTGATAGGCCCTTCTCCCGTTGCAGAATCTTATTTGAAAGCTGAGAACGTACTCGCTGCAGCGAAAGCAAGTGGCGCTCAAGCAGTTCACCCAGGTTATGGTTTTCTATCTGAAAACTGTGACTTTGCCAACGCCTGTGAAAAACAAGGTATCGAATTTATCGGGCCGCCATCAGATGCCATTGAATTAATGGGCAGCAAACGCCTTTCAAAAATAGCCATGATCAAAGCCGGTGTTCCCTGCATCCTAGGTTATGAAGGCGCAAGTCAAGACTTAGAAACTTTAGTCGCAGAAGCACATAAAATCGGCTTCCCCATTATGGTCAAAGCCTCTGCTGGTGGCGGTGGCCGAGGCATGCGTTTGGTTTTTGAAGCGAGTGAATTAGAAGCACAAATTAAAACCGCCCGCTCAGAAGCAGAAAATGCCTTTGGTAGTGGTGAGCTTATTCTTGAAAAAGCCGTCATCAAACCTCGCCATATTGAAATACAAATTTTTGCAGACAAACATGGCAATGTGGTTTATTTAGGTGAACGCGACTGTTCTATTCAGCGTCGTCACCAAAAAGTGGTGGAAGAAGCGCCCTCACCTTTTGTTGATCAAGCCTTAAGAGAAAAAATGGGCGAGGCAGCTGTTCAAGCCGCTAAAGCCTGCAATTATGTGGGCGCAGGTACGGTCGAATTTTTGGTCGATTCCGCAAAAAAATTCTACTTCTTGGAAATGAATACCCGTTTACAAGTTGAGCACCCGGTAACCGAATTAGTAACGGGCACTGACTTAGTGGCTTGGCAGATTAAAACAGCTGCAGGTGAGACGCTTCCTCTTACACAAGACCAAATTCAAATAAACGGTCACGCCATGGAAGTGCGTTTATACGCAGAAGATCCGGCTAATAATTTCTTGCCCCAAACAGGGTCGATTCACCGCTGGTCTCCTGCCATCGGTGATGGTGTCAGAATTGATTCGGGCCTAATTTCGGGTGACAAGCAGAACCAAGCAGTATCGCCTTTCTATGACCCCATGCTTGCTAAAATCATTGCCTACGGTGCCAACCGTGAAGAAGCAAGAAGACGTTTAAGACAAGCGGTAGAAGAAAGCACGATCTTCGGCGTTAATGTAAATAGTGAATTTCTTGGTGAGGTACTTGGTCACGAATGTTTTATTGAAGGTGAAGCGACTACTGCATTTATCGCTGAAGACTTTGGCGACAGCCCGACCTTAGCTGAACAGCCAACCACTTTACTTGAAAAAGCACTGGCCTGTGTTGTTAGTTATCTGAAGTTTGGAAAAGACAAAACGACGAATAACACGCAATCTATTAACTTAGGCTTATCAGGTTGGAGTAATACCGGCCACTCTCCTTGGCCCTACAAATTAAAGTTCAATGATTCGCAATGGAATTTGAGCCTAAAAGAAAGCAAAAGCCTTCAAAATGAATTGAATTTTGAGGTATTGGAAAATAATGAATCCGAGTATTTACAGGATGTTAGTATTTCCAATAATCAAATCCGCTTTAGTCATACTGGTGTCTACCGCCGTTGTGAATTCCAAATTATTGATAAAACGATCTATCTTAAATATGCGACTGCCTATAGCCAATTTGAAGACGTCACACATTTATCTGTTACTGCGAAAGAAACTACGGGAAGCGGTCAAATCTCGGCAAGTATGGATGGCGCCATTATCGAAGTTTTTGTTTCGCCCGGAGATAAAGTTACAAAAGGCCAAACCCTGGTTATTTTGGAAGCCATGAAAATGGAGCACCCTTTAAAGTCTGACGTAGATGGTGTGATTGAATCCGTTACAGTCAAAAAAGGCGATCAGGTGAAATTAAGGCAACTGCTAGTTAGCGTAAAATCTGCTGAGGATATCAAGGACTAATATGTTAAAAAACAAAACCATTATTATCACAGGTTCGAGTCGAGGAATTGGCCGAGAGATGGCGTTGAAATTTGCGTCTAATGGCGCGAACATCGTCATAGCTGCGAAGTCAGTCGAGCCACACCCAAAACTTCCTGGCACGATACATTCAGTAGCTGAAGAAGTGAATCAAGCAGGTGGCCAAGGTTTAGCCGTTCAAGTCGATGTGCGTGACGATGACAGTATTAAAAACTTAATCGAAAAAACCGTTGAGCGTTTTGGTGGCATAGATGCCGTTATCAACAATGCAGGGGCCATTAAACTAGCAGGCGCAGCGTCCTTACCGATGAAACGCTTTGATTTAATGTATCAAATCAATACCCGTGCTGTTTTAGCATGCAGCCAAGCGGCTTTGCCTTGGCTTAAGAAATCAGGTAATGCACACATCCTAAACTTGTCTCCTCCTATTAATTTAGACCCGAAATGGTTTATGCATTACGGCCCGTATACCACCACTAAATATGGCATGTCGATGCTAACCATAGCTTTAGCAGAGGAGTTTAAACGTTACGGTATTGCCGTAAACTCTTTATGGCCGCAAACTGTTATATCGACGGCAGCTGTTGAATTTGAAGGCGGTGGTAAAGCCACAATGTCTAAAGGAAGAATACCTGCCATTATGGCAGACGCTGCTTTTGAGGTTATTACCAGCCAAAATCAGGAAATGACAGGTCGGCATTTAATTGATGAAACTATTTTAAAAGAAAAAGGTGTTAACGATTTCGAAAAATATCGTTATGATGTATCGTCTAATAAGCCATTAATGACAGACTTATTTATTGAATAGTTTTTGTGTCGATACTTAACTCTTCATTAATCAGGCGGCCGGAATTAAAATAAAAATGCGTCGCCTGACAGGCACATCACTCCATTTCCAATAAAGATAAAAATATGGCCTCTAAGTTGAATAAAATTACTATCCATGAAACGCCACAGATGGAAAAAGCTAAAAGCTTTTTAGAAATATTTTATCTTAGAGAAGAGCTTCATCCAGACAAAGTATTTTTGCGTCAACCTAAAGACTCCGAATGGACTGAGTTCACTTGGAAAGAAGTGGGCATTCAGGCACGAAAATTATTAACCGTTCTAAGAGATCTGGGCCTTAAAGAAGGCGACCACATAGGCATTATTTCTAAAAACTGTGCACAATGGATTATTGCTGACCTTGCAATTTTAATGGGGGGCTTTGTATCTGTGCCCTTCTATCCAACACTGAGCAAAGATGAACTCCAGCACGTTATTGGTTTGAGTGATATCAAAGTGTTATTCGTAGGTAAAGTTGAGAGCTGGGATATTCAAAAAGACGCAGTTCCAGAAGAACTTCCCTGTATTGCATTCCCGCACTATGAAGGCAACTCAAACGTTGACTGCAAACTGCAGTGGCAAAAAATTCTGGATGATTACGCACCGGTTCAATCAGTCTATATGCCTAAGCGGAATGATGTTTTCACTATCATCTACACCTCGGGAACAACCGGCACACCTAAAGGTGTCATGCTCAGTTATGACTGCGCAAACCAAGTCATACAACACGAACGTTTGCAACCAAGTTATGGCATTTACCAAGGTGTTTCTGAACGCATCCTGTCTTACCTTCCACTCAATCATATTGCTGAACGTGTGGTCACTGAAGTCAGCTCTATCGTGGCAGGTTCAGAAGTGTCATTTAGTGAATCGATTGAGAAATTCGCCTTAAATTTACAATCTGTTCAGCCAACCCAGTTTTTTGCGGTGCCTCGAATTTGGGTAAAAATTCAACAAGGCATTTTAGCTAAACTTCCACAACAAAAACTCGATTTACTTTTAAAAGTACCTTTTGTGAATAGCTTTATTAAAAATAAAATCAAACATGGCATTGGTCTTGGGGAAGTACGTTCTGCCATTTCAGGTGCTGCACCGGTGTCGGGTGAGCTTTTAGACTGGTTTAAAAAGTTAGATATCCATATACAAGAAGTATATGGAGCAACTGAATTATGTGGTGGCGTTACCTTCAATTCCAGAGACCAAATAGAAACCGGAACCGTTGGCAAGCCACTATATGGAACGGATATAAAAATAGACCCTGAAACAGATGAAATATTAGTCCATGCCCCTTGGCTCATGCTTGGTTACTACAAGTCTGAAGATAAAACAGCTGAAGTCATGGATGGCAAATATTACCGGAGCGGGGATACAGGTCACTTTGATGAAAAAGGTAATTTAGTGATTACCGGCCGAATAAAAGACACATTTAAAACAGCCAAGGGAAAATTTGTTGTACCCGTTCCATTAGAGCATCACTTTTCTAATAATCCATATATTGAACAAGTAATGGTCACTGGCATAGGCTTAGTTCAGCCCATTGCACTTATTTCGCTGAATAATCAGCGCGCTGCGAGCGAATCTGATATCGAAGAAGTGCTTTTAGAAACACTTGAACATGTAAATTCATTATCAGACAAACATGAGACAATTAAGCAGCTGGTTGTATTCAAACAAGCTTGGACTGAAGATTGTGGCTTCTTCACACCGACAATGAAAATTAAGCGCCATATTGTCGATGCAACGTACAAAGAGTCTTACTTCAAGTGGGAAGCAATGAAACAAACCATTATTTGGGTTGATAAATAGTAAACTCACCATAAATAGCGGGGTGATCAGAAAACGTTTGTAAGTCCAGCTTATATTGCGCTGTACAATTTAAACCCGAATATAAAAGATGATCGATATGACGGAGCCATCTTTTCATTTTATTAGAATTAGATTGCGTAGAAAAATTATGGCAGTTTTTATACGTACTTAAGTGCTTATCTATGATGATACTTAAGGTAGATGAGTATAAATAATCATTAAAATCCCCCATCACAATTAAAGCATCGCTATCTTTTCTAAAATATTCAATCGCTTGCTTCAAAGCTAACGCCTGTTTTTTTCGATTAATGGCTTTCTTCTTATTTTCATTTCTTTTCGATAATAGATGCGCTGTTATAACGCCTAGTTTTTTCTTTATGACCCCATTAGCTTTTTCTCTATGTATCCAAAACTGAGCACCTACAACTTTACTGAGTTTTTTAGCCTTTCCTTCTCCTGCAATAAAGCCAGCTGGAAAGTTAAAGTCCGTCAAACTCCCTTTCACATAGGGCAACCTTGAAATAATGGCAACATCTTGTCCTGTGGCCGTATCACGCCCCTGTTTAAAATAAACTTTCCAATCTACCCCTAATTCATTAACCAACTCCTCCGCTACCTGCTTATTTTCAATTTCACTCAAAGCAACAATATCAATTGATCTTGTTTGAATTTGCTTTACATAAAAATTAATCTCCTCAAGATAGTCTGTCTTTGACATATCTCTTAAATGCTTCAAACTACCATCCACTTTTTTATCAAATGGCGTCCATAACCATTCCGTATTAATAGTCATTATGCGAACGTCTGCATAGCTGAAAGAATTAAGTACAACGAATAATAATACTATTTTGCCGATAAAACTGAACATGCGTTTGTGCCTTCCTTATTATAAATAAATGACATTAGCATTTGAGTAGTTTGTGATAAATCGATGTGAAATAGTCAGGAAAACAAAAAATATTCACCTATACTTAACGTAGATTTCCCGCCCAATACAAGGCTTTATGAATGGCTCTCGAAGAGTATGCAAAGAAACGCTTCTTAATTGTAGATCAATTAGATTCATTTTGTTTTTCCACAAAAAAAACATTTAAAGAGCTCGGCTTAAAGCTGGTTGATACTGCAAGCTCAGCGCAAAAAGTAATCACCGGTTTTGAAAACATTAATTATGACGTGGTTTTGTGTAATTATGATTTAGGTAAAGGTAAAAATGGCCAAGAGTTATTAGAAGAATTACGTTATCGAAAACTATTAAAGTTTACGGGGTTATTTTTTATTGTCTCTGCCGAAGTTGAAAAAGGCAAAGTCATGGGCACTATCGAAAATGAACCTGATGGTTACTTAGTAAAACCTGTCATACCAAAAGACCTGATCAGTCGTTTAGAAAAATCCTTAAAAATGAAAGATGCAATGCGCATGATCGAAGTTGCCATTGATGAAGGTGATTACTTATCCGCCATTAACTATTGTGATAGGAAAATTTCGGAAAAAGACCCTTATACAGCAAGAGCCCTTAAAACAAAGGCCTGGTTATATGGTAAAACAGGTCAGCTCGATTTAGCAAAAGCCGTGTATGAAGGCATTCTCTCTAAACAAAGCTTTCTATGGGCAGAATATGGCTTAGCTAAAACCTTCTTCAAATTAAAAGATTACCCAGAAGCAGAAGTTGCTTTGAAACGAATTCTTGAAAAAGATCCCGAACAATTAGAAGCCCTAGACTTACTTGCTGAAATATATAAAAAGCAACAACACTATACTGATGCACAAGCATATTTAAAACAGGCCATTACACTTTCTCCTAATGCTCTGCTCCGACAAAAAGAATTAGCCGATTTATGCGTTTTGAATAAAGATGATGAAGATGCTTTTGAAGCCTTTAAAAAAATGCATAAGTTAAGTGATCAATCTATTTATGCAAAACCAGAACAGTACTTTGATTACGCAAATTTTTTAATAGAACAAACCAAAAAACACCCTGAAACAGCACTTAATGCAAGTCAAATAAAACAAGCTTTTGAATTAACAGAGAGCGTTAAAAGGCGTTTTTCATCACAAGCAAATATTCGGGATCAGAGTAAGCTAGCTACAGCTCATATTCACATTTCCATGGGAAATAATGAAGAAGCACAAGCGCTCATCAATTCTGTTCTAAAAGAGGAACACGTTAATGATTTAGATGCACGAACCTTAAAGCTTGCCTCCTCTGTTATTAAAGAAACAGGGAATACAGATTTAGCCGAACAGTTGCTGGAAAAAGCGGCGGACAAAGCCGAAAATGATCCTGACTTAATTGCAGATATTTATGAACAATTAAACCGAGACATCACCCAAGAACAACGAAAAGAAGCGGCCCTTAAAAACAAAGCAGGTATACAGCACTATACTAATAATGAACTTAAAGAGGCCATCACAGTACTTCGCGATGCATTAAGTATTACACCACGCCATATCTCGTTAAACTTAAACCTTATTCAAGTGTTGCTTAAGTTGTTTACACACTCTAAAGAGGAAAAACACCTGAATGAAGTCAATGACTTACTTAAAAAAATAAGACATATCCCTGAAGATCACAAAGAACATCGTCGTTACCAATTTTTGAAAAAGAAATTCGATAAAGTTCAGTAAGTAAAATACTAGACTAACACCTTAAGCCACAGAAGATTGCAAAAAAGTGCCATTAGCTGACACCAGGAGATTAGATTTCTGACGCTTTAAAGGCAGCTTAGCAAACTAAATTTTCTTAAGAAATGGCTTCTGGATATCATTTGCAGACATTATTTTATCGGTGGCCGCCCTTCATATATGTCTTTTTAACGGTGAGTGTTCTGCTATATATACGGTTGGCATTAACGATTTTGTTTTTGGAGTCAATATGAGCCCGCATCTTCCTCTGTCGACGTTTAGCCATTACCATTACTAACGACCATCTATAACTCGGGGTTCTGACAGCTTGCCAGGCCTTACCAGATACAGAGTTTTCACCTCCGTTCTTCTTACTTATCTCGGCTTGCCATTTATGTCAATGGAAGCTGCGAACTTGCCTCGATCTCTCCTATTGATTGTAGAATTTCAACAACCTCAGAAGCATATTCAGGGGCTTGTTCAACAATGGTAGCCGCAATGTCTGTCGCCTGCTCCGGCTGATTTTCCACGACATACTCCATATAATTGGCAATGGCCTCACTAAGCCCCAGCTGTTGTTGACCCTGAGGAGCTTCATCTTGCTGATCTTTTAAATTATTTATATACGTTTCGGCAACAATGCAGGAAGCTTCCGGCATAGCTTCTGAAGCCTTATGCGCTAACTCGTCATGTTGCTCCGTTGCAGATTCAATTATGCAATTAAATACTTCAGCCGCTGCTTGCTGAGGATCTTCAACTGCAAGATCAGCAGGACGCATCAGAGAAGACTCTTTATGAATTTGTTGGAAATACTCCTCCGTTAATTCCAGCAATTCTTCACTCTGATCATCACCAATATTATCTACGGCCGTTTGAATAGCCGCACTTCCAAAGTTAGGTAATGCTCTCGCAATAGCCAACAATATTGCATTCCGGTTACTCGCATCCCCTTGCATAATATATTCAACAAACTGTTCCATTTGTTCAGGCTGTGCTGAAACCAAGATATCGGCAATATCAGCACTTAATTTTGGAGCATATTCAATGATTGACTTATAAATGTAGGTGATACCAATATTAGCTTGCTCAGAAAGCACCGAGGCTATCGCATGCGTCTGATCAGGATCACTTTTAACAATCATTTGCGCCAACTCCACAGCTGCTTGAGGGGTTTCTAGTGCCAATTGAGCCACGGAATCAACCATTGGAGACGCTTCCGAACTCGAATCTTCATACACTGTTCGAGGGTCCAAATGTGGCACCATAGAATTAGGTGAACTCATGACAAAACTTTCTTGTTGATTGAGAGGCAGACTTTCTCGCACCTTCATTCGGTAAACAACAAAACATAAAAGCGGTATTTCAAGCAAGCACAAAGTAATGAATAGGCCTTGAGGCCCTGCATATTTCATCATTAACGAAGCCGCATACGGACCAAAAATGCTACCAATAGCATAGAAACTGAGCAATGAACTCATTGCACCAACCATCTGATTTTGCGTCACTTTATCAAATGTTTCAGATATTCCCAAAGGGTAAAGACATAGAACTAACCCACTCATCACACCAATCATAATATAGGCTGAAGTTAATAGATCACTTTGAAAATACAACGGAAAAATAATACTTAAACCAATCATTATCGTCACCATGGAGAATATAAGGCGACGACGATCGTACCTATCGGAAAGAAAACCGATCGGTAACTGCATTATAACTGCCCCAGCAACCGCTGAAGCCATCAAAATTGACAGCTCCAAATCAACCACACCATAAGCCCCCGCGTAAATCGGTAACAAGTTAATCAGGGCAGCATAGAGCAAACCACAAGACATGCAGCAAACCGCCCCTAGAGGTGAAATACTAAACGTTTTACGAAGCGATAAACTTTCAAAATCGTCCATTGTTGGGCCATGTAGTTTACCCACGACCAGCGGGCTAATTGAAATTGAGAATAAGATACCCGCTAAAATGAATAAGGTAGTCGAACTGGGAGGGGATAGGAGAATAAAGAACTGACTGATAGAAATAGCACTAAAAACTACAATTTGGTTAAACGCTAAAACCTGACCACGGTTATTCTGACTCGTCGTTTGACTAAGCCAGCCATCAAAAGTAGCTATCGTTATGGCAACAGCAAAACCCATCAACAAACGCATTGCTGCCCAGATCCATAAATCCATACTTAAGGCACAAACTAGAATTGCAAACGACGTCAAACTGCCACAAAAAGCAAAAGTCCGAATATGCCCTACTTTATGAATAAACTGTTTTGAATAATTCGCGCCAATAAGATAACCAATGGCGTAAACAGAAAGAATTAAACCAATTTTATCGGTACTAACCTCTTCTAAAGACAAACGCATAGGAATTAAGAGACTGACTAATCCGTTACCAGCCATAAAAATAAAACAGCTTAAAAAAAGCTGCATTAACGGTTTAATCGAGTTAACCACTCATACCCCTTAATCCAGATTGACTCTAATTGCAGATAATTTGTTCTATTCAGAGCGCCGAAAAGCAAGTCTATAATTTGAGACTCATGATAGGACTGTGATATGCATGATATTGTCTTCAATATAGATATCTTCAGGCTATTTAAGACCTCTTTTCATTGGTGCTATCTTGCGGCCAAAATTCTATTTGGTAAAACAATTAATGCAAATATATGCTGCTAAAACTAAGAAATTGGCGCAACGTAGTTTTATACTAAAGGAAACAGCGGCTTTGTATCTACCGGTATTTTGACTTAGTATTTTTTTCAACTTTAGTTAACCACTACAAACCACGCTTGGTAAGTATAGTGAATCAGGGTAATTTTATGGTTTTAGTCAAACGTATAGTTCTAGATGTGCTTAAACCCCACCAACCCAATGCTCTTGAGTTTTCACAGACAATAGCCGCGGCATGTAACGATTGCCAGGTGCATTTGACTGTTCTTGAGATGGATGAAAATACCGAAACAGTTGAAGTAGTCATCACAGGAAACGCAATAAAGTTTGATGATATTCAATTAGCGATTAGCGATATGGGTGGCTCACTACACAGTATTGATCAAGTAGAGGTGCAAAGTGAAACAAACGATGCCTAGCGCTTAATGGGCCTGTTAGATAAGGTAATATTTTTACTGCGAATAACCCAAACCAATGACATTGTACGCCGTTATTTTGTGGTGAATGGTTTTGATGGTGCGCTCACTATGATGGGGCTCATTATCGGCTTTCTCGTCAGCACTCCGGCCGATTTAACCGTGATCATTAACGCTTGCCTGGGAGCTGCGATCGCCTTGGGAATGAGTGGCTTTAGTAGTGCTTATATCAGCGAATCTGCAGAGCGGAAACGTGCCTTGGGAAAACTAGAGGATGCGATGATACAGGACCTTCATGAAAGTGCCCATGGTGAAGCCTCACGCTGGGTGCCTCTGCTGATAGCATTGGTCAATGGCTTGGCACCACTTGTAATCTCCCTTTTGATTCTGATGCCACTATGGCTGTCAAAATCAGGATTTCTTCTGCCCTTGCCGCCCCTCTATGCTGCAATTATTGTTGCCTTGTTTCTTGTATTCTTACTGGGCCTGTTTATAGGCCACATTGCAAAGATTTCCTGGTTACGTAGCGGTATTCAAACGTTGTTGGTTGCTGCACTAACCGCCGCAATGATTTTTCTGGTCGCTAGATATTAGAAGAGTATACTAATTTGGACCGGCATTGCAGTTGGTCATTAACGCTAATGAAGCGTCGAGTTTCAGATGCCTGCGGATGGTTTTTCGAACGAGCCACCATCGAAAAAACATTTGACGGTAAAAATACCGCAGGGCGTCATTGATGGTGCAAGAATTCGCCTGAAGGGACAAGGTAAACTGGGTCATAACAGCGGTATGGCAGGCGATTTATATTTGCATATTCGCGTTGTGCCCCACCCTTTATTCGATGTCTCTGGGCATAATATCACTATCACAGTCCCATTGACTCCTTGGGAGGCTGCGCTAGGCACCAAAATTATAGTCCCCACCTTAGAAGGAAAAATAAACCTTACAATCCCTCCGAATACTCAAAGCGGAGAGAAGTCACGCATAAAGGGCAAGGGTTTGAAAACCAAGACCGCCAATGGTGATTTATACACCATTATCAAAGTGGTTATGCCTGCTAAAACCAGTGAAAACGCAAAACAGCTATGGCAAGAACTGGCGGCTAAAGAAGCCTTTAACCCTAGAGAAGAGTGGAGTGTGCAGTCATGAACGAAAAACTATTCAGAATTTCATTTGATGAACTGTGCCAACTTGAAGGCATAGAAGGCCATCTAATTATTGAGGTTGTCGAGTATGGCATTGTTGTCCCCTTAAACAAGGCCAAAGAAAAATCAAATGAGAAACAATGGCTATTTGATACAGGCAATCTTCATTGGATCAAAAAAGCGCTGCGTTTACACCATGATCTGGAAATAGATTGGGTTGCCATCGCCATGGTGATCGATTTAATGCAGCAGAAAGAAGCGTTGCAGAAAGAAAATGAAACCTATCAACGGCAACTTGAGAGATTCATAACAGGCGACACACACTACACCGAATAGAAAGAGAACGGCATAGACACCCATAGGGTCAGACTATTGAAATCCAGCTAAGCACAGGTAGAAAAATGACCTGCTGACCTAGCTGGATATTTTAATAGGATTTGGCCGCGCCTGCTGTCTAGACTTAGGGTATCACTTTTACAGCTGATTACGCCAAAGCGCCTTTGCTGAATATATGTACCATCAACGCTTTCTCATCTGCATTAATGTGCTACGTAAAAAATTACGTCTTGGTGAAAGATTTGGACCGTCATAAACGCTTTTTACATCAGATACAGAATAGATTGCAGTTTTGTCGAAATCTCTGATTAACTGGATAAGCGAAGAAACTTTACGTCTTTTTTCAGTAATAAACAGCAGCTCAATCGGATGGGATTCTCCCATATCACCGTCGAATGAAATGACCTTATAGCCGTCCTTACGTAATTTTTCTGCCAAGACATCACGATTGAATGATATGCAACGGACAAGTTCATCACCAATAGCAAAGCGGCTTTCAATCGAAATACCGACATAATTGCCCACGGCAAAACCACTTGCATAGGCCAATGCAAGATACCATTGATCAAGGTGTGCAAAAACCTGGGCCGCAGCAACTAACCAGATAGTGATTTCAAAAAAACCGATAAATGAGGCTAGAAATTTGCGGCCACGAAATACTACAATTGTTCGAAATGTTGCAAGGGAAACGTCAGCAACTCTGGCAAAGAATATCAACGGTGCTAACAAATACGGGTATTCAATTAATAATTCTGACATTACTATTCCTAATAAATTGCGATTCAAACATTAACACCTTGCTCAACGAAATCGGCTTTAGAGGTGTAGCTACGATGCATTGAGATAGAGTAGGTTTTAATCAGCGTTGAATTCAAGCAAAGCAAACTCTTCAATAAGTTTATTGCCATTATCTCGTATTTGTTTAGCGCTCGACATATCGAGTGCTCGACTCAAAAATTTATCCATAAAGCTCTTATCAAGGTTTGATATCATTGCTTTGACTAGGGGGATTTTTGAAGAATTCATACTCAATTTTTTTATGCCCATTGCGATTAACAAAATTGCTGAAACAGGATCGGATGACATTTCACCGCAGACACATACGGGTAAATTGTACTTCCTTGCTTCTTTTACAATACGGTAAATCTCAAAAACTACGGCAGGATGAACAAAGTCAAACCGGTCTGCTACCCGCGAATTATTTCTATCAATGGCCAGCAGGTATTGGCTCAAATCATTCGAGCCGATTGAAATAAAATCTATATCATCAAACCAAAATTTTATTTGGCTGATAGCGGCTGGAACTTCAATCATTACCCCCAGCTTGGGTTTCTTAAATACACTACCTTCTTGTGTCAATTGAGACATTGCATCATTTAAAACATTGGAAAACGTTTTAATTTCATCAAGTGAGCTGACCATCGGCAACAATACATTTAAATCACCAGTATTGCCTGCAGCTTTCAACATTGCCCTAACCTGTGTCATTAATAACTGCACGTTGTCGAGCGTAAAGCGTATCCCTCGCCAACCCATCGCAGGATTTTCCTCGCCGTTGATCGGAAAGTAAGGTAACTGTTTATCTCCACCAACATCTAAAGTTCGCATATAAACCGGTTTGTTTTTGTAGTGATTAAATACATTTTTGTAAATATCAAATTGTTCATCTTCAGTTGGAAAGGTCTCACTGCAAATGAACGGAATCTCTGTTCTGAATAAACCAACGCCTTCCGCACCATGCTTTATTCCCGGGCTAATATCAGACATTAAACCGCTGTTTGTTAATAATTGAATATGGATGCCATTTTTAGTGATTGCCGCCTTGTGCTTAAGCGTCGCCAACTCTTTTTCAAAGTTTTTTTCTCTTTCAATTACCTCTAAATATTCAGTCAATATATCGTCAGAAGGGTTTATAATCACTTTCCCTTCGTTACCATCAACTAGCATGACACCCTCAAATGTTTTTTCTAGAATACCCTGAACACCCATAACAGCAGGAACACCTAATGCACTCGCTACGATTGAAGTATGAGACAGCTTTGAGCCACCAGAGCACACAATACCCTTTAGTTGAGTTACCGGAATTTTGGCTATATCGGAAACTGAGATTTCTTCGCCTATTAGAATGATAGGTTCCTGCCCTAATAGATCAAAATACTGATCAACTTTGTTTCCTAAAAATGTATGATAAAGTTTATTCCCGATATGCCATACATCTTCACTTCTGGCTTTTAAGTAGAGGTCATCCATTTGCAGAAATAGCTCAGCAAAATATTGAATCGCATTTTTTAAAGATGTAATTAAGGAAAAGCCTTCACTTATTCCAAACTCAACTTTATCCAATAGTGTTTGATCAAATAGCAGCATAGTATAGGCGTCGAACATACTGATGATCTCTGTCGAAACATTTTGCCCCAGTGCTTCCTTTTCAACGGTTAAGTCGCTGTCTACTTTTTGTAGCAGTTTTAGCCAACACTCTTTTTCGTAAACAGGGTCATCACAATAGGATATTTGAACATCATTCAAGCTATCTTTTTGACATAAATAAGCATGGCCTATTCCAACCCCTTCAGATGCCGATATACCGCTATATAGTGTTTTAGGCGATGACTGTTTGAGTTCGTT
Organism: uncultured Oleiphilus sp.; assembly: GCA_963974595.1. Taxonomy (GTDB): domain Bacteria; phylum Pseudomonadota; class Gammaproteobacteria; order Pseudomonadales; family Oleiphilaceae; genus PZPK01. Next base: position 109,792 of record CAXBDA010000001.1, read on the forward strand.
AGGCAATAGATTGACGATAAGCGCAATATGAGAGGCTAAAGTCGTGATAAAAGCTTCATTTTTGACGGATAATTTTCTGGCTTTAAGACTTTGAACTACCAGTACGCCAATAACATTGCCATGACTAACGAGGGGGGACGCCACAAAAACTCTTAAATTTATCTTCAATGACATCATCAATACAAAGATATTCAGGATGCTTCAGGCCATTTGAAAGATTAATGGTACGCCTATCTTTGACCACAAGCCCTACTAGCCCTTTTCCTTTCGGGATAACAACGGGTCTTATTGCGATTAACCCATGGGTCGCAAGCAATACAAGATTATAATCCTGGTCTAGCCGGTATAGGCTGCATACATCAACATCCAAACTTCCGCTAATTTCATCAACGATGACAGATACTTGCTCAAAGGCAGTAGGTACCAAAACAACTTGCTGAGTAATTCTTGTTAACTCTAAAATCACATCTTTCATTGTCTTATTCCGCAGCCCTTTTAAAATAAAACCTATAGTGGGCTATGGTCATGTTTAATGATTCACTCCCCCTGCCTGATTCCAATTTAGCTTTACTTGTTAATGTCTATGTCCCCCTTTCGACCCAATAAATACTCTTTAGATGGATTAACAAGGAACCTATCCACCATTGCTTCACGACCTAGCAGCATTAGATATGACATACTGGAGCGGTCAGTTAGAGTCACTTCGATTGGCCAGCTTTGCCCCCCCATACAAATCGTCGTATCTATAACGTAACGTTTCTCCTTTCCAGCGTTTGAGCTCTTAATCGCTCGTTCTTCTTTTACTCTTGCTGAACGACGTACTACGCGTGTCACATTATGGCTATCTGGGTGAATGTCAAAACTCACCCATAATTCATCATCTCTGGTCCCAGTCTCAATGTTATCAACGTGCAACGACGATGTTTTCGCACCGGTATCTACGCGCACATTTAAGGTTGAAATATGTAACTCAGGCAAGTCACACTCCTCAATTGAACCCACTATCGTTTCAATTTTTTTATCTGACATTTCGTAGCACCTTATGAAAGTAAAGGGTTGTCATCATCAGGGATGAGATTGTCTTGCATAATTTCAATATTTTCAGCGACGTCATCTGGTTTTGAAAAATAGGCCACGTGGTACATCGCTTCCCCTTCCTGAGCTAAGGGTATATTTTGCTTCCCTATGATGATGCCTTTTGCGTTACTGAGTACACCATCCAGTTTCTTCCCAAATGGGTCTTTGATGATGGCTAAACACTCCCCCTTCTCTACGTGATCGCCTAACTGCTTCATATGGGTAACAAAACCGCTATCGGTTGCGCGAACCCATCCACTTTGCCTCGCAACAAAAGGCTCCACCGTATTAGCTTTGGATTTAACTTTTCTAAGCATACCCAAGTGCCTCATTATATTAATGACACCTTTTGCACCAGCTCGGATAGATAACTCATCAAACCTTAGCGCTTCGCCTGCTTCATATAGAAGCACACGTACCCCCAAACTATCTGCAGACTCTCGTAAAGAGCCATCGCGTAAGTTTGAATTTAGTAGAACAGGCACACCAAAAGCTTTTGCCATTTCATGCGTCGCCTCATCATCCAAGTTTGCCCTGATTTGTGGATAATTCGTTCTATGTAGAGCACCGGTATGTAAGTCGATACCGTAATCGCACTTTGCGACTATTTCGTTTAAAAAAAGATGTGAGATTCGCCCCGCCAAAGACCCTTTTTTAGTACCAGGAAATGATCGATTCAAATCTCGCCTATCGGGTAAATAGCGACTTTGGTTAAGTACCCCGTAACCATTAACAAAGGGCACTGCTATCAAGGTCCCTTTCATGGTATTGATGCTCTTACTATTGATAACACGACTAATAATCTCAATACCATTTAATTCATCACCATGAATAGCAGCACTCACAAATATGGTTGGCCCAGATCTTTTTCCTCGCTTAACAAAAACAGGAATAGACATGTTGGTATCGGTATAAAGCGACACCGTCGGCAATTCTATCTGTTTGGTTTCGCCTGGAAAAACCTCAACACCAGCGATAACAATGGACTTATTCATATCTCAGCCTTTACCTTTCGTACGTGTATTATTTGGTTTTGCCTTCTTTTCAATATAATCAAAAATCATAGAGGCGACATCTTTACCTGTCGATACTTCAATGCCTTCTAACCCTGGAGACGAGTTGACTTCCATCACCACAGGGCCATCATTTGCTCTCAAAATATCAACACCACACATTCCGAGCCCCATTGTTTTGGCAGCATCAACAGCTGTTTTTCGCTCAGCTGACGATAGTTTAACAAGCTCTGCTGATCCACCACGATGAAGATTTGATCTAAACTCTCCTGGCGCTGCCTGGCGTTTCATTGCAGCGACAACTTTGTCACCTATTACAAGACAGCGTATATCAGCGCCGCCGGCTTCTTTAATGTATTCTTGAACCAGTATATTAGCCTTTAATCCCATAAATGCTTCGATAATACTCTCGGCGGCTTTAGCTGTGTCTGCTAATACAACCCCTATTCCCTGGGTTCCCTCAAGTAGCTTTATCACTACTGGCGCACCGCCAACATTTTTCAATAAATCATCGATTTTGTCAGGGTGATGAGCAAAGCCGGTTCTAGGTAAACCAATACCTTTTCGGGATAAGAGCTGCAATGATCGTAGTTTGTCCCTTGAACGGCTAATCGCTACCGACTCATTAATACAAAATGTACCCACCATTTCAAACTGCCGAACAACAGCTGCACCGTAGAAGGTTACGGATGCACCAATACGAGGAATGACTGCATCGTATTTAGGTAATTCTTTACCCTTGTAACGCACAGTTGGCTTGCTACTGGTTATATCCATATAGCAGTGCATGGTATCAATGATATCGACTGTATGTCCTCTTTGCTCGCCAGCTTCTTTCAAGCGTCGTGTTGAGTAAAGGTTTGGGTTTCTGGATAAGATCGCGATGTGCATTATAGTGCCCTCAAGATAGGTTTTTTTAGCTTTTTAAAGTGCCTCTTTGAAGGCTCTATACTGCGATTAATTTATTATTTGGTACAACAAATTCTATTTGTAGTTACGATAAGAAGTAATGCAATATATTTAAAGAATCATAGGACTTATTCCAAGTTCTTATCTCATAGTTGCTTCACGATA
>CAXBDA010000002.1:0-91278 GCA_963974595.1 uncultured Oleiphilus sp.
CTCAGGAAAGAACTGATTTCATATGTCTCTCATGATCTGCGCACACCGCTTTCAGCCTTACTAGGATATCTAGAAACCTGGCAGCTCTCCAAAGATAAACTAAGTGATGCCGAAAGGGGTGAGTTAGTGCGTATTGCACTCGAAAATGGTCAGCATATCAGTAATTTGGTCGAGCAGCTATTTGAACTGGCCCGTCTTGACAGTGAGCACGTCAGCTTAGACCTGGAACAAGTGTCCTTAGCGGATATTAGTTACGATGTTGTGCAATCACTATCGTTTTTAGCTAAAACAAAAGGCGTGACTATTACTGTTGAACACCCCGAAAATGATGCGTTACTGGTCAATGCCGATTTACCAAAACTAGAAAGAGTCTTAATTAATTTGATAGATAATGCCGTTCGCCACTGCGGCGAAGGTGATCAAATAAAAGTCTGTTTGCAGCGCGAAAAGACAGGTTTGGGAACCAACAAAAGTGCAGTATCTATTCAGATTAAAGATACCGGCTTGGGTATTCCCAAAGAAGATTTACCCCATATATTTGATGCTTATTACCGGGCCCGAAATAGTGCGAAAAGTAAAAAAGGCAATAGCGGCTTAGGGTTGGCCATTAGCAAAAAAATTATTGAACTTCATGGTGCTGAAATTTTAGTAGAGAGTGAAGAAGGCAAGGGCACATGCTTCTCCTTTATGCTTGCAGAGCAAGCTCTGTAGATTTCTCTTGATTTAAGTATGTTACCTTGGTTTTACCGTCGGGGCGTACGTTAATTCCGTGAGAAGAGACGCTATTAATTACGAGATAAAAAATAGTTATGACGTGTTTTGAGTTGTTTTAAATAAACGATCACAAATAAAAAACTAATATCAATTTTTCATATTGAACTTCATAAGCTATGTTTATTGATATGTATAAACATAAGCCCATTCTTCTCTTATTTATTTTCTTGTGTATCTTGCTTCCCACGCGAGAGATATTTGCGCAGCCTGAAGACGTAAAAAACAGCGAAGCGAAGAGTAACGACAAGAGCAATCATGTTATTACGAATGCAGGCCTTCAAAATTCTGAACTCAGTTTAAATCAACTTCGCTCAATCTTCAGTCTGCGCGCTAGAAAGTGGCCAGATGGCACACCCATTACTGTTTTTGTGTTAAGAGATGAGAACCAGATACACCGTGAGTTTTTATTAAAAACACTAAAGATGTTACCTCATCAATTACGTAGACAATGGGATCGCTATATTTACTCAGGAATAGGCCAAGGGCCCGTTGTTGTTGAATCACAAGCAGAGATGATCTCAAAAGTTCAATCTACACCCGGTGGAATCGGCTATATGGAAGGAGGTGTGCCAGATGCTCAGGTACATGAACTTTCTATACTTTAAAATGAGTCTAGTCATGTTGTTATCTATAAGGCAGCTTGCAGTGCCTGCTGTAATATTCTTTTTATGTTCTGCATCATTTGCATCGGCTAATACCTTGGCGTTATCAGACCCTGGCTCAACATCCTGGATGGATGAAATTAATTGGCATGGTTTTATTAACCAGAATTTCGTTGCGACAGATGTAAATAATTACTTAGGCTCAAGCTCGGATGGAAGTTTCAAGTCTAACGAGGCTGCGCTAAACGCCTCATGGAGAGCGACGGAGCTTTTGCAGTTTTCTGTGCAGGCGCTATACAAACAAATAGGCAATGCTAAACCTAAAGGTACGCAATTAGATTATGCCATTATGGATTGGCGTTTAGTCGATGATTTTTCTCATGGTTTAGGGACACGACTCGGGCGTTTGAAAAACCCCTATGGTTTCTTCAATGAAACCCGAGATGTCGCCGTAACCAATACAAGCATTCTGTTACCTGAATCGATTTATGTAGACTATTTAAGTCGGCTGTTTCATTCCTCTGATGCCATTGGTTTCTATGGTCATCGTGAAGCTGAAAAAGGTACGTTTACCTTAAACTTTCAATATGGACGGCCTTTATTAAATGACCAAATCACCTCGACATTAGTAGGAAACCCGAATACGAATGGTGAAATTAGCAGTGAACGGGTTGGTTTTTTCAGATTAGGTTATGAAGATGGTGCAGGGTTATGGCGCGCTGCATTATCGTATGTTCACTTTGATGGTGATTTTAAACCGGCCCCCAGTGATCCTGCTTATTTAATGGACGGTGATTTGATGATAGAGCAACTGCTACTTTCTTTAGAGTTAAATTTAAATAGATGGCAGTTTGTAACTGAAATTCAACGGCGTAATGTTGAAGTCAAAAATATTCTTTCATTTGCCCCTGATGTTATTGAAAAGGGCTTGGGGTATTATTTTCAAATTGCTTACGCCTTTTCACCTACGTGGACCTTTTATGCAAGGCGTGATGAGGTGTTTCGATTTAAAGATGATCGTCAAGGAAAAGACTTCGCACTCGGTGCGGACTATTCTACCTTCGCAAAAGATGCCACTTTGGGCTTTAGATATTCGCCTTCATTTGAATGGTCTTTTGCCATGGAAGTTCATCAGATAGACGGTACCTATTGGTTACCAAACCTCGAGAACCCAAATATTGCCGGTCAAGAACGGTATTGGAATATGTTTTTGGCACAAGTAGCGTATAGATTCTAATGAAGAAAGTTGATAACAAAATCTTTGTCAGTTTATTCTGGAAGGCTGTTTTAGGCCTTGCACTTATTTTATCTGTCCTCGTGACTTTTTTTACCTATTTTAATGTCGAACAACTCAAAAATCTTCAAAGCCACCAGCGCAATGCAAATCAGCATCAATATGTGATTGAGTATAATGGCTTACTTAAGAAAACAGCGATTCAGCTCATTAATTTAATTGATGGCATTCCAAATCTCGGCTCCGAAACGCAATCTTTAGAAGCGAAACTTCAACGGAACTGGATTTCAATGCAAATCACTTGGGGCTTGGAAAGCGCTTCTTTGCTGGATGAGTCAGGTGACGTTATTGGGCAATGGGGTAATAAAAATATTTATCCAAGTCCGCATGTGGCTGAACGAGTGCTTTCATCGGGTTCACCTGTCGAAGAAATGCGCTGCTCAGATTTATGCCAATTGGCAATCAGTGCACCCGTGCTGTCTGCTGACGGAAAAATCCAGGTTGTTCAGCTAAGTGTATCATTGGCTGATACTTTGCTGGACTTCCAACGAATTACCCAATCAGATATCGGTTTATTAACCCCAGTTACACCAGGCCAAGAATATGGTCGCGCCCTAGCAGAAACGGGCATGGCTTTTTCTGCTTTGACAAACCGAGCCCTGTTACAAAATATGGTGCATGATTTTGCATCTAAAATGAATTGGGGAAAAGACTTTATTGGTGCCAATCAACACAAAATATTCGTCATTGATTCTGTTGTAGCTCAGCATGAGTTAATGCTTTTGTCGGAGCCGGACTTAGCAGGAAATAACGCTGTCGTGGTCTTTATATCGGATACTACTTCAGCAAGAGATCAAATTGAATTCGCTCGCCGTGCCCATATTATTGCTGGTTTATTAGCAATTATTGCCTCTATTTTTATGGTTGTCTTAGTCTTGTGGAAGCCAATCCGTTCTCTGCAACGCCAATCAAAGGCTTTGCCTTTACTTCCACAAGGAAAATACGAAGAAGCGAAACAGCAGTTAAAAAATATTCCTTCAAATGCAATATTTGCAGACGAAATTAGTCAGTTGCAACGTACCTCCATTGAAGTGACGTCCCAGCTAGAGAATTTTCATCAAGAGCTAACCCAAAATACTCAAAAACTGTTTGAAATGGCGCATTTTGATTCCTTAACCGGCCTCATTAATCGCGCTTATCTAACCTATTTAACGGATGAAAAGTTAGCCAGCTCAGATGAGCGCGAACGACGGTTTTCACTTGTTTATTTAGATTTAGATAACTTTAAGCATATTAATGATGCTCTGGGGCATTTGGTTGGAGATAACTTGCTTTCTATTGTGGCGACGCGACTAAAATCCTGTGTTGGGGCGATGGATTTTGTGGCTAGAACGGGCGGTGATGAGTTCTGCCTGGTGATCAATGACGGGCCATCGCAAGACTATGTTACCGATATCGCTAAGCGCGTATTGAATGTATTACAAGACCCTGTTGCCATAGAAGGGCGTTCGCTTGCTATTTCAACCAGTATTGGCATTACGTTTTCATTGGTTGATGGTATTTCTGCTGCCAGTTTATTGCAGAATGCTGACTTGGCGATGTATCAGGCTAAAGCGGGTGGAAAAAATAACTATCACATATTTAATCATCAGCTTCATAAAGATGCAGATTCGCGAATGGCGCTTGAAGAAGAGTTAAGGCGTGCCGTCGAAAATGAAGAGTTCGTGTTGTTTTACCAACCCCAAATTAACTTGAAAACAGGCAAACTTATCGGTTGTGAGGCTTTAATTCGTTGGCAACATCCTACGCGCGGCCTGCTTGCGCCATTTTTCTTTATTGATACCATTGAAAGCAATGGTCTCATTATTCCTGTTGGCAAATGGATCATCAAAGAAGCATGCCGTCAGTGTGCCATATGGAATGAAATGGGTATGACGGATTTAAAAATATCAATCAACTTATCCGCTCGCCAATTTAATGACCCGGATTTGATTATCGATATTCAGTCATCAATACAAACTTATCAAATTTCTCCATCTCAGTTAGAGTTTGAAGTGACAGAATCACTATTGGCAACGGATATTAAACATGCGATTGAGCTGTTAAAAAGTCTGCAAAGTCTGGGTTCAACAATCGCAATTGACGACTTTGGAACGGGTTATTCATCGCTTAATTATATTAAGCAGTTACCTCTGGATAAACTTAAAGTCGACCGTGCTTTTATTAAAGACCTGCCAGATGATAATGACGATAAGCAGATAACGGCTGCAATCATCGCGATGGCACATACGCTTAATTTGAAAGTGGTCGCAGAAGGGGTGGAAACGAAAGAGCAGATGCAGTTTTTACAAACGCTTTCGTGCGAAATTGGTCAAGGATATTTATTCGATAAACCCATATCTCCAGAAGAGTTCATTAAATCCGATTTGATTAAAAATGGCTACTTGGTAAATAAATAGTATTTTGTTTATTAGTTTGCTAATAAAAGCCCGTTAATATCACTATTAACGGGCTTTTATTTTGGTAGCCTTATGAAGGTGAAAGGCAGGAATTAAAATAAATCTTCGATAGATAAGTATCGTTCGCCAGTATCATAACTAAAAATCAACACACGGCTTCCCGCAGGTATTTCATCTTGCTTCTTTCTGAGCGCTGCCAGCGTTGCACCCGATGATATACCAACAAAAATCCCTTCTTTTTGTGCACATGCTCTAGTCATTTCGAATGAACTTTCTTCATCAACTGAAATAGTGCCGCTCAGAATGTCGGTATTAAGAACTTTGGGGATAAAACCGGCGCCAATACCTTGAAGCCGGTGCGGGCCTTTTGCTCCACCGGCAATAACGGGAGACTTTTCAGGCTCAACAGCAAAAGTCTGCATTGATGGGAATGCCTTGCTAAGTACTTCAGCACAACCTGTAATATGACCACCTGTACCTACCCCCGTAATCATGTAGTCGAGACCTTCAGGGAAATCGCTAAGGATTTCTTGCGCCGTGGTTTGTCGGTGAATGTCGCTGTTGACTGGGTTATTGAATTGTTGTGGTATCCAGCTGTTGGCAGTCTCTTTCGCAATTTCAGTAGCTTTTTCAATGGCGCCCCCCATGCCTAACTCTTTAGGGGTTAGGACTATTTCAGCGCCCAAGGCTTTCATGTATTTGCGTCGTTCTACAGACATAGACTCAGGCATTGTCAGGATTAACCGATAGCCTTTAACTGCCGCAGCTTGAGATAAACCAATGCCGGTATTGCCCGATGTGGGTTCTATAATGATGGTATCATGATTGATTTTGCCTTCTTTTTCAGCGGCCTCTATCATAGCCACGCCAATTCTATCTTTGATGCTACCGCCAGGATTAAAGCGCTCTACCTTCATCCAGACTTCAATATCTTTACGAAATAAACGATTTATACGAACGTGTGGTGTATTGCCAATGGTTTCAAGAATATTATTATATTTCATGCTGTTATATCCATATTTAAGAGTTGTCGTGATTAATCTGTAGTCGCGGGATTATGGTTAGCGTTAATAAATTGCTAAGCCTTATAGTGAAGATTATATCTAGCGTGCTGTAGTTTATGCCTATAGAAACCAGCTTGCAAAAGACAAATTCATTAAATATTGTCAATATTGTCGGTGTTGTTTTTAGGGTTCGTAAACAAACATTTTTTCATAATTTTTTTCTAAAATGCCAGAATAATACAGTCACTTGCGCTAAACTGTTGCGCTCTAAAAGTGCCTCAATAGTTTCGAGACAAAAGACACATATAAAAATAATGCAGGATTTCTATTTATCATGAGCAGCGTACATTTTTTTGAGCAAAAAATACCCGCAGAAGACGGGCTGTTGTTAAATTTTTACCATTGGGAACCTGAAAATGCTAAAGCCGCTATCGTCATTTCACATGGTTGGAGTGAGCATGCCGGGCGTTACCAGAATATCGCCAAGTGGTTTAATGAACAGGGGTATGCCGTTTATGCTTTAGATCATCGTGGGCATGGTAAATCTGAAGGTAAACGCGGTCATGTGCGACGCTGGTCAGATTATGCGCGTGATCTAGAACTTCTTCGCTCAATGGTTCAATACGAAAAGCAGTATTTATTAGGCCATTCAATGGGGGGAATGGTGGGTATTGTTCATGCACTTGACTATCCAGAGCAATTTTCGGCAATGGCATTAAGTAGCCCCGCATCTGATATATCTATTCCTGTGCCAAAAATCAAACAATTTCTGGGTAATGCTATGAGCGCATGGTTACCGCGTTTGACGATTGCTAATGATATTGACCCAAACGTGGTTTGTTCAGACCCGAAGGTCGTAGAAGATTACGTTGCTGATCCATTTACGCACGGTAAAGTTACGACAAGGTGGTTTAGCGAGTACATAAAGACGATAGAGCGAGTTAAACAGGAGGCCAGGCAAATCAGTACGCCATTAGCTATTTGGCATGGCGAGGGGGATGCATTAGTTGAACCTTGGGTAAGTGAAGACTTTTTCAAGCGTTTATCGACACCTCATTGTAAACGCCAACTTGTGGCAGATGCCTTACATGAAATATTGCTTGAGCCTTCTTGGCCTGAAACAGCCCAAGATATAAAAAAGTGGTTGGAGCAATTTTAGCATTTCGTTAGAATGCAGCCCGTTATGCTGACCAGACGACCGTTAGCAAGTTCCAATTCAGGTTAAATTTATTATTTTTTCAATATTTTCAGGTTATTTTGAGTATGTTAGAAGTCAATCCAATTGTATTACGTATCAAAGATATGGCTAGCCGAGCCTCGACACTTCGGGGGTACCTTTGACTTTGATGTTAAGAAAGAACGCTTAACCGAAGTCGAAAGAGAGCTTGAAGTGCCTGATGTATGGAATAATCCAGAAAATGCACAAGCGCTTGGACGCGAAAGATCCAGTCTGGAATTAGTGGTTAATACGATAGAAAATCTTGAATCTGGTTTGGCTGATGCTAGTGATTTACTCGATCTTGCTGTTGAAGAGCAAGATGAAGACACGGTAAATGAGCTAGTTGGCGAACTGGATGCGCTAAATAAACAGCTAGAAAGATTAGAGTTCCGGCGTATGTTTTCGGGCGAAATGGACCCTAATAACGCCTATTTGGATATTCAGTCTGGCTCCGGTGGCACAGAAGCACAAGACTGGGCAAGTATGATTCTGCGTATGTACTTGCGTTGGGGTGAACAAAAAGGCTTCAAAGCTGAAGTGATTGAATTATCTGACGGTGATGTTGCCGGTATCAAATCTGCCACCATTCAGTTTACGGGTGAGTACGCCTTTGGCTGGTTAAGAACCGAAACCGGTGTGCATCGTTTGGTACGAAAGTCTCCATTCGATTCTGGTAGTCGTCGCCATACCTCTTTTGCCTCCGTGTTTGTTTCGCCTGAAATTGATGATGACGTCGATATTGAAATTAACCCTGCAGATTTAAGAATCGATACGTATCGATCAAGTGGCGCGGGCGGTCAGCACGTTAATACTACCGACTCTGCCGTTCGTATTACCCACGTACCCTCTGGAATTGTTGTGCAATGCCAGAATCAACGCTCACAACATCAAAATAAAGATAAAGCCATGCAGCAGTTAAGAGCAAAACTGTACGAGATGGAAATGATGAAACGCAGTGAGTCGGCTCAAGCGATGGAAGACAGCAAGTCTGATATTGGTTGGGGTAGTCAGATACGGTCTTACGTTTTAGATGCCTCGCGTATTAAAGATTTGCGAACGAACATTGAAACAAGTAACTGTAATAGCGTCCTGGATGGTGATCTAGATTTTTTTATAGAAGCTAGCCTAAAACAAGGTTTGTAAATTTATTAACTGGAAACTCTTTATGTCTAACGAATCCCCCAAAAATTCAACCCAGCCAACAGCTTCAGATGAAAACAAGTTGATTACTGAACGACGTAATAAGCTGAGTCAGTTAAGAGAAAACTGTAAAGCAAATGGGCATAGAAATGATTTTGATCGCAAAAACCTGTCTGCTGATTTAAATGTGAAATTTGGTGAGTTCACGAAAGAAGAACTTGAGGGGCAGAATAATCAGGTTGCCGTTGCCGGTCGTATTATGTTTCAGCGTGGACCCTTTGCCAAAATACATGATGCTTCAGGCGGTATACAGTTTTATGTGCCAAAAGATATTCAGAAAGAGATTAACTATAAATCAAAATTTGATCTAGGTGATATTGTCGGTGCACAAGGTACTTTGCATAAATCAGGCAAAGGTGAGTTATATGTGAATATCGACCATGCTGAAAACTTGGTCATGTTAACGAAAGCTTTGCGCCCATTACCCGATAAATTCCACGGTTTGGCAGATCAAGAAATCAAATATCGCCAACGTTATGTCGATTTAATTATTAATCAGCAAACACGTGATTTATTTCTTGTCCGATCAAAAATTATTGAAGGCATCCGTCAGTATCTAAGCGAAAGAAACTTTATGGAAGTCGAAACGCCAATGTTGCAAACCATTCCAGGTGGTGCAACGGCTAAGCCTTTTGAAACCCACCACAATGCTTTGGATATTGGCATGTACTTGCGTATCGCCCCAGAGCTTTATTTGAAGCGTCTTTTAGTAGGTGGCTTTGAACGGGTCTTTGAAATTAACCGTAATTTTAGAAATGAAGGTCTATCGACGCGGCATAACCCGGAATTTACCATGATTGAGTTTTATCAAGCCTATGCGAATTATCATGACTTGATGGATACCACAGAAGATATGTTGCGTACCTTGGCGCAAACTATTCTGGGCACAACCGATATTAAATCCACCCAAAAGAATAATGATGGCGAAGTCCTTAGCGAAACAATTTATGACTTCGCAAAACCTTTTGCGCGTTTAACCATGGCCGATGCTGTACTTAAATATAACCCGGGTTTTGATGCGGCTGTGATCAATAATGCCCAAGATCATCTTGAACAGATGATTGCCTACGGACGATCGGTTGGCATCAAAGAAGATGCTAAACAATCAGCGTGGGGTGCAGGGAAGTGGTTGTGTGAAATTTTTGAAGAAACAGCTGAAGAACAGTTGGATCAGCCAACCTTCATTACCGCATACCCTTGGGAAGTATCGCCATTAGCCAGACGAAATGATGAGAATGCCTTTGTGACAGACCGCTTCGAATTCTTTGTCGGTGGTAGAGAGTTAGCTAACGGTTTTTCTGAATTGAATGACGCTGAAGATCAGGCGGCTCGTTTCCGAAAACAGGTTGAAGAGAAAGATGCAGGCGATGATGAAGCGATGCATTATGATGCCGACTACATCCAAGCGCTTGAATACGGTATGCCGCCAGCAGCTGGTGAGGGTATAGGGATAGATCGATTGGTGATGTTGTTTACCGATAGCCCAACGATTAAAGATGTTATTCTGTTTCCACACATGAAACCATTGAATTAGATGGGCATATTAACATAGTAAGATTTTGTTATTTCCGCTCATTGAACTCGTCGAAGTGTGTTTGATGAAACTCAGGGTTTAATTTGATAGACCCATCGACGGGCTCAGGGAACGTAGGTTTTTACGAGGTAATTTAAATTGAATCAAGTACCCAAAGCAGCCGCATTATCAGAAGAAAAATCCGGCAGCTTGCAAGGAAGGTGGGCTGAACTATTAGCTGATCAATTTGAATTACCTTATATGAAGTCTTTACGCTCTTTTTTGGCTGAAGAAAAACAGCAAGGTAAGACTATTTTTCCACCCGGAAATTCAATCTTCAATGCCTTAAATTATACCGATTTTGATGACGTGAATGTTGTCATTATTGGCCAAGACCCCTACCACGGTCTGGGCCAGGCGCATGGTTTTTGTTTTTCTGTTCAGTCTGGCGTGGCTACACCACCTTCTTTAAGAAATATATATCAAGAATTAAATCAAGATTTAGGCATGCCTGTTCCTGCCCATGGCACGCTAACCTCGTGGGCAGATCAAGGTGTTTTGCTTTTAAATGCCGTATTAACCGTTGAAGCGACAAAAGCGGGTGCTCATCAGGGGAAGGGTTGGGAAAGCTTCACCGATAGAGTGATAGAATTGTTAAACGAAAAATCGAAAAACGTGGTTTTTTTGCTTTGGGGTAGTTATGCACAAAAGAAAGGGCGCTTGATAGATAGACATAAACATTATGTATTAGAAGGGCCACACCCTAGCCCTTTATCTGCTTACCGTGGCTTTTTTGGTTGTAAGCATTTTTCAAAAACGAATCAATATTTAGCCGATAAGGCTAAAGCTCAAATAAATTGGGCTTCTGTTGTAAGCGACGCTGGAAGAGAAACGCCATAATATTGAGCAGACTAAATCCTGATAAAATTAGCCATTCAATATCGCCATAGCGGCTTCCATTTGCGCGCTTAGATCTTCATCATCATTTGGGTCAATGTTTGGATCGATACCTAAACGTTCAAATGCTGTTACGTGATTCCAGTCTAGTGAGGCGTAGTCGTGATCTGTGCCAGCGTAAGATTGAAGTATTGCCACGGTCACTAGGTCAACATAATCTGATTGAGATACTTTTCTGGTAAAATTAATACATTCACGAGGAACAGGTCTTAAGTCTTTAGGGAAGTCCCATTTTTGGAGAATTTTTTCGCCAATAACGGGTTGTAACTCATCTACAATGTTATCAAGAGCAACACTACTTATTTGAATTTCATTATCTTCGACATATTTCAAAACAGGTAAGGCACCAATTGCGAAGACCAAGCCTGCCAGCGTCGCTTGACCTGCGGCTAAATGTGAATGTTGGCGTGCCAAGACATTACAAATGCTAGCGATTTCCGTACTTTTCTTCCATGTTTCGCGCATGCGTTTGTCAATCATCTCAGATGTAGCCTGGAACATTTGTTCCATCACTAAGCCGGTCGCTAAATTACTTGTATATTGCATTCCCAAGCGATTAACCGCCATGTTGAGATTAGTGATTTCATTTGCACCACGAAATAAGGGGCTATTACTCACTTTGAGTAAACGGGCAGAAAGTGCGGTATCTTTGTTGATGACTTCGATGAGATCAAACAGGCCTGAGTCTTCATCTTCGGTTATTTTTTTAACGTCTAACGCAATCTCAGGCAGGGTAGGTAGAACGATGGTGTCGTTGTCTATTGCGCTTAAAATATCTGTTTTAATTTTTTGACCAATATCTGACATGCATGCCTCAATAAGCTAAGTTTTGTTCGAACACTATTAGTTATAGCAGAGCTTGCCAGATTTTGTGTTTTTCATCGCTAAAAAGCGTTATTTTTTAAACTCACTATAATCGATTTCGCTAACGGAAAAAGGCCAGTGTAAAGCTTCGTCTATAAATACTGCATTATGGTGTAAAGCGGAGTCTATTGGTAAAATAGCCAAGGCACATGTTCCGGTCTCTTTCGAGTAATGCGAACGGACTAACACGCCACATTTTTTGCCTTCATTATCATAAACGGGTGATAACGGAGCTGGAGTGCTTTGCTGGTCAGAATGCAGCAGATAAGTCTGTTTCTTTTGTTTTCCGAGAAATTTCATTCGAGCAATGATTTCTTGCCCTGTATAACAGCCTTTTTTAAAGCTCACCGCATCTAAGTGGTGAAGGTTAAGATATTGCAAAATAAATGCTTCTTGGCTTGAGCTATAGAGTTCGGGAACGCCAGATCGTGTTTCTAAAGCAAACCAGTGCTCAAGACTCATGATGCTTGTATTGTCGAAAGGCTTCGGTAATGATTCGCCATCTTTCAGCCAAATTTCACCCAGTCGATTTTGATCTGAAATGTTCAGATAAAATGTACCGTCAGATTTAGTGAAAGCACTAAGAGCTTCGCTATTTAAACCAATATTATTTAGCAGTGCAGGGTAGTTATTCGCTTCGATGCTGGTAAACCCGACCGCGCGATAAGCTACCTCTTCTTTTAATTCGCATTTAAAAAACACCGCATATTTACTCAATTTTTGCAGGGTTGTTTCTAATAAACTTTCATTCATTGAAAGTAGTAAGCCGTGTTCTGTTTTAATTATTTTAAAAAGGCAATACATTCTACCTTTTGGGGTATTTAACGTACCAAATGAAAAATGCTTTTCAGTGAGTACACTTAGGTCGCAAGATGCCTGCCCTTGAAGGAATTTAACCGCATCTGCGCCAGAGATAGAAATGAAACGATTTGGTAACGATGCGCTTAATAAGTTCATATGACTTCCAAAGTAATAGTTATGCAAAGGCCTCTATATCACTAGCTGTGTTTTCAGATGACTTAGGAAAACTTAAACCAGACCCTTGAGCGCCTATAAGCGCTTAAATTAGCTGCATTATACCTACAAATAAATAGGTGCCGTCTAGGGTTTGCGCATATTCTATTTTTGAGAAAATAATAGATAGGCTTCAGACAATAGATCGAGCCATACTTATCCTGACTTTTGATACTCTTAGCGTCGGTTATTATTGGTTCGCAGTCGAAACTAAGAAGACTGAATATCGGATGAATAACGCTTTTTGGAAGCAAGGTTGCTATATATCGACGACCTGTTTTATCTTCCAGATAAACAGTATCAGTGTTGATCTGTATGGAGAAAATAGAGTTGGGTGATGTTAAGAATGCATGCTTTGAAATGCATTGATAAGAAATATAAAGCTGTAAGCCAAGTAGTAACAGGGTAAATAGAAGGGGAATATCAGCAAGCAGTATGAGTATTAGAGAGGCAAGGCAGGGTAGCGTTAATAAACCTGCGACTCTAATACTGGGTACTAATTCAAGTTTAGTCTGGCTGAACACGGTTTAGGATCATGTTAATCATTTTAAGATGATCCGGATCACTTGGTACCGAATTGCGCATGAACCAGCTAAATAAATCCGGGTCTTCACATTCGAGGAGTTTTGTATAGAGCGCCTGGTCTTCTTTCGATAAATCACGATAAGCTTCATTCAAAAACGGTATAAGAAGAACGTCGAGTTCAAGCATGCCTCTTCTGCTGTGCC
Source organism: uncultured Oleiphilus sp. (assembly GCA_963974595.1). Lineage (GTDB taxonomy): Bacteria > Pseudomonadota > Gammaproteobacteria > Pseudomonadales > Oleiphilaceae > PZPK01. The sequence goes on from CAXBDA010000002.1 coordinate 13,569, forward strand.
ATGCTAAACGATTAAAATCAGTCCTATCTTTTTCTTCAGACATTGCATATGACCATATAAGTTGATGAATCGGCATTATAGGGACAGGGCAGCGATGTCTCAAGTTGAAATGTGAATGTTGAATGAATAGCAGGTTTTTGTTTTTAGTTAATGGTTTAACTGAGCTTATTAGACGACAATTACTTATGGCCTGAGTAGCTTATTCTCAGTGCATCTTCCGGAGACATGTCCCACTCATCCTTGGCCAAGGCTGTTCTATTTTGTGTCGAGTGCGCAGGCTTGCTTTTCGTAGCATGATGTTTTTGCTTATGTTGCCACAGATTGCTTATTTTGAAACTTGTCATATTAAACCCTCCGAACGCTTACCTAACTAACTATATTGTTTATAATAGACAATATTGGCTTACATTTCATTATAAAAAACCTATATAAATCAACAATTAACATTGTTTTACAATTGCTCTGCATTTGGTTTGGACTTCTTGCCATGAAAAAAAATAGCCCTTGGTTTGTGTATATGATTCAAACCCGTTGCGGCAAGCTGTATACGGGAATTACAACCAATATTGAACGGCGATTTCAAGAACACGTTGATATTTACCATGCTCGTGGCAATAAGGGTGCAAAATTCTTTCGAGGTCATAAACCGGAAACAATTGTGCATTCTGAAATATGCCAGTCTCGATCCGAGGCCTCGAAACGTGAGTATCAAATTAAATCGATGAGCAAAAAAGCGAAAATCAGCTTACTTGTGAAGATAGATAATTAGATTTAATGATACTAAAAAGCTTTTGTCTGTATTATATGCGTCGTCGTTATTGCAGATAGTGTGCTTAAGAATTATGTTTATCCATCGAAATACTCCCTCATACTATTCATCTCGCATTATCATGTTTGCTTTTGGTATTTCCTTGGTGCTGCATGGCTTGTTTGTGTGGTGGGCACCTAAGGCATCGAACTCTATTCAGTCTGGTGTGACTTCTCGCATCAATGTTTCGACGCAATGGGCGAATATTAATACCGAAAATAGTATTCCTTCTGAAGTAGAAAAAAAAATAGAAAAAAAACAACAACAAAAACAACAACAAAAACCGGAAAAAAACCTAAGGGATAAAACGGCTCAAGGTGATATTCGATTTGAGAAGAAAACCAAGCCGGTAGAGTCGGAGTTAAATAAAAACACACAAAAGAATGTGACTAAGCCTCAAGTAGCTCAAGTCAAACATAACGTTTCAAGCCAATCTGTTCAGAAACAAAAGGTGCTAGCCAAAACAGTAGCGCCAGAGGAAACGTTGATTAAACCTAAACTCAGTGCTGTCGAGAATGGTTCAGATTCAGGGCAAGCAATCAACGAAAATCTACTGGCTGAAACAAAACACTTGGATAAAGGCGAGTCACTAACACAGGCACAACCATTATCCTCCGCTGCTAACAATCAAAATGAAGTCCAAACAATACGCTATCAAATGGGCACAAATGATAACCCGCAGCCTGACTACCCCCCTATGGCCCGTAAACGAGGGTGGCAGGGTCAGGTGATACTTGGTGTTTATGTCAAACCAGATGGCTCTATTGAGCACTTAACCTTTGTTAAAAGTACTGATCATGGCGTGCTTAACTTTGAAGCCTATGAAACCGTTAGAACATCTTGGCGCTTCAAGCCTTTAGGAGACAAAGATAAGTTTTCTAAATCAAGCTATATCGAAGTGCCCTTCACGTTTAATATCGCAAATAGATAGCCCCAACATTTCCCGCACAGATAATCAGCTTGACTTTTAGCCTCTCCAACCTTAAATTAGCGCCGCGTTACAGGTATTCGAACTCGATCAGAGTTCTGAATTAAACGGGAAATCGGTGAGTTATTAAGTTTCCACTTAAAACCATCCCGATGCTGCCCCCGCAACGGTAAATGAGTCAACCTTTAGCAAATGCCACTGTGTCAAAACATGGGAAGGCGTTAAAGGTCAGTTGTATTTCAACTAGCTCATGAGCCCGGAGACCGGCCTGAAAACGTTTTACCGGTATTGCGGAGGGCGATGCTAGGGCGGATTTTTCCTGCTTATTCATAATTTAGTCCTCTGCACGCCACATTAAAATGTCATTAATGGTGCTGCGTGAAATTTAAACTCTACACAATCTGTCTATCTTTGGTTCTTGCTGTGTCAGCGTTTGCTGAGGAACCATTACGCCACCAGGAAGTGATCATTACTGCAAATCCTATTGCTGCAGATGAGATTGATACTGAATTTCAAACAGGCTATGTAACCGTTGTTCATCGAGATGAGTTTGAGGGTGAGCTGTCTACCGTTGCTGATGTATTGAAAAAACAAACTGGCGTTCAAATTCGCCGACTAGGTGGTGTTGGCTCGTATTCAACTATCAATATCCGCGGCGCTAGTGGTGCTCAGGTTAATGTCTATTTAGATGGGATTTTACTTAATGGTGCTTTTGGCGGGACTGTCGATTTAAGCCAGTTTTTACTTGGATCAGTGGAATCAATTGAAATCTACAGAGGTAATGTACCTGTTCAGCTTGGGGCGTCTGGTATTGGTGGTGCCATTAATATTAAGTCATTGAAGTCGGCAAAAAATGATAGCAAGCAAATCAGTGTGGGGTATGGAAGTTTCGATACCAAAAGGCTGTCGGCAACCGTAATTGAAAGGGAGAAAAATTACGACGCTCTATTTTCTGGTGAATTTTTAAGTAGCCAGAACGATTATGAGTTAATAAATGAAAAGGGAACCTATCAATATAGTGCTGATGACACTAAAGAAAAGCGCAATAATGCCGGCTTTGAGCACTTTTCAGGTATGTTTTCGAGTGAGTATCGAGTGAGTGAAAAATTATCACTGCAAGCGCTCCTCCAGGGTTACCGCAAAGAGCAAAGCGTATCGGAGTTACAAAATAACCCTCTAACCCAGTCTCAAATTGATACGGATTTTTTTACGGCCCAATTAAAAGCTAATGTATGGTTGAATGACCATACAAGCTATGTATTTAAGTTATTCTCTGCCGATAAAAAAGAACGTTATAAAGATTTTCAAAACCGAATAGGTACTAAAGCAAATAATGAAAAGGGAGGTACAGCTACTAGAGGGGTTGGGTTCCAAGCAAGTAAAAATTATTTCTCTCATCTCTTGAGCTTAAACATTGAAAGTAAGTCAGAGAAATATATTCAGGAAGATTATACCGATAAAGTAAAAAACGAATACAGTCGTTTAAATACAACATTTGGTTTACAGGATGAATGGCTTGATGCATCAGGCAGCCATATGTTGACCTTTGGGCTTAAAACGCAATATGTCGATGATAATAATGGTGAGCTGGCTAATGAAAATACCGATTTTTATTCTAGTTATTATTCAGGGTATCGTTACCAGATTAACCAGGATTGGTTGTTTAAAACAAACCTGGCACGTGAAATTCGTATTCCTTTACTAAATGAAAAGTTTGGTGATCGAGGCTATACGGTTGGTACGGAAGAACTTAAGCCGGAAACTGCCATCAATGCTGATATTGGATTTAAATATAATCTGGAAAACTTTAGCATAGGCTCCGCATACTTTTATCGAAAGCTTGATGACGCCATCATCCTTATCTTTAGCTCACAAGGAGTGGGTAAACCCGATAATATATCAAAAGCGGACATCCATGGTTTAGAACTGGAGTCTGCTTTCGATATAAACTCTAACTTCTCTGTACTCATCAATACAACTATTCAGCGCGCTAAAGATTTGTCTTCATCAAGCAGCTCTTCAGGGAAATCTTTACCTGGCTTATATCAAAGGGAAGCCTTCCTCTCGGCAAAATATCGACATAACGCGTTTGAGTATTCCCTGGAATACGAATATCAAGCTGGAGGTTTTTATGATTCATCGAACGTGGAAGACGCTCAGTTACCAACATCAAAACAAGTTAATTTAATGGTGAAATGGGAGGGAGTCGGCCATCGAATTGAGTTTGTTATTGATAATTTGACCGATCAAATGATTCAAGATTTTAATCGTTACCCGAGTCCGGGCAGGGCTCTATCAGTTAGTTATGCATATAATTTTTAATATAAAGGAGAAAACATGAAACAGAATAATGATTCGTATATAACCAGATTCCTAAGCTTATTACTTGTTGTGCTTATGGTCGGCTGTAGCAGTGAAAACTCAGATAAAACCACCATACAATTATTAATTGATGACGCGAGTAACCCTTATGAAATGCATTTTGTAAGTGATACGAAGGCTTATATTCTAAGATATGGTTCACCTTCCGTTTGGATCGTTGATCCGAGTGTGACGGCTGCAGATGAAGAAAACTTTAAAATTGGCGAGATCAATTTAGGCGCTTATGATGCGGATGGCATTCCAAATATGTCTGCAGGCATAATGGTCAATGATAAATTGTATATAGTCATGCAAGCAATGGATGCCAGTTTTATTCCAGGTGAAGCTTATATGGCTGTTATTGATACGACTACTGATACAGAAATTGTTATTGGTACTAATCCCCTGAAAGGTTTCAGGTTAAGCGTTAAAAACCCTGTCGATATAGATGTTGAAGGCGATTTTGTTTATGTTACGGGGGTTGGGCGTTACGGTAGCAGCACGCGTGACCCTGAGTATACTGGCGGAGTTGAGAAAATAAGTCTTGTTGATTTTTCTTCTAGTTTACTTGTTGATGATGGTGATGAACTAAGTAGCCCTTATGGTCAAATATCCGGGTTAACGATTATTTCCGCTACACAAGCATACTTTACAGCTTATAGTGCATGGCAGAGTGTTTCACTTTATGGTTTCGATCTATCAACTGGAACAGTAAACTCTACTCCGATAACTGGTTACGATGGTGTTGATATAAGATCTATGGAAATTAGCCCGGAAGGTTATTTATGGCTGGGTTTAGGAAGTTTTACCAATCCGGTTATTGATATTCTTGACCCGTTAGATGAAAGCTTGGTGGATTCAATTGCTTTAGATAGAAACCCCATACAGATTAGATTTAATACAACCACAGCAGCCATTGTGGGTGTGGCCTCTGATTTTGGCTCAAGTGCAATATATTTAGCAGATGCGAGTTCTCCGTATAGTGTTGATCAAGGAAATGCTGAACAAGACTTATCAGATATCGTTGCTGCAATTGACGAAAATTCCTTTTACCGCTTGGGTCGAAGCAGCCAGCATAGCGTGTCTAAATTTGATATTACTAGCCCATCAGTTCTTGAATGGCAGTTCTCTACAAATTCTGATTAATACTTATATGACCACACTCATGATACAAGGCACAACATCTGACGCGGGTAAAAGCACGCTTGTTGCTGCCTTGTGTCGTTGTTTTTTGCACCGGGATATAAAGGTCGCTCCTTTTAAACCTCAAAATATGGCACTCAATAGTGCGGTAACGGTTGAGGGAGGGGAGATTGGTCGTGCTCAAGCTTTACAGGCAGTCGCTTGTGGTTTGCAGCCAAGTAATGATATGAACCCCATTTTACTTAAACCTGAAACAGATATTGGTGCACAGGTAATAATACACGGTAAGGTCAAAGGCAATATGTCTGCGACCAGTTACCATGAGTACAAAACACTCGCGATGGATGCGGTTTTAGAATCGCATGCCCGTCTGGATGAGCGTTATGATGTGATTGTGGTAGAGGGCGCAGGTTCACCGGCTGAAATAAACCTTCGCGATCGCGATATTGCCAATATGGGGTTTGCCGAAGCAGTCGACTGCCCAGTTATTCTCATCGCAGATATTGATAGAGGTGGGGTTTTTGCGCATTTAGTCGGTACTCTGGCCTTACTTAGCGAATCTGAGCAGGCACGTATTCAAGGTTTTGTGATCAACCGTTTTCGGGGTGATATTGCTTTGCTCAAATCTGGCTTGGATTGGTTAGAAGAATATACCGGTAAGCCTGTTTTAGGTGTTTTACCTTATTTACATGGTCTCCACTTGGATGCAGAAGATGCATTGCCACAAGAGCAAACGCACTCGGTTAACCACAAATTCACTGTTGTTGTTCCGGTTATTCCTCGCATTAGTAATCATACAGATTTTGACCCTTTAAGGGTTCACCCAGATATTGATTTTCGTTATGTTCGTATGGGTGAAGCCATTCCCGCGGCCGATTTAATTATTTTACCTGGCTCAAAATCCGTTCGAGCAGACTTGGCTTTTTTAAAAGAGCATAAATGGCAAGACGCTATTCTTCGTCATGTTCGCTTTGGTGGGAAGGTGCTGGGTATCTGTGGCGGTTTTCAAATGTTGGGAAAGTCTGTTCATGATCCCTTTGATTATGAAGGTAAAGTGGCTTCTGAAAGAAAGACCGGGTCGAGTGATGGATTCTCCTTGCTAAATATTGAAACTACCTTGTACAAAGATAAGCAGTTGTTTACCAGGGAAGGTCGTTTATCATTCAGTAAAACAGCTATATCGGGTTATGAAATTCATACTGGTTTGTCAGAAGGTGAAGACTGCCAAAAAGCCTTTCTGTACTATCAGTTAGAGAATGAAACTGTTTCTGATGGTGCAATTAGTAAATGTGGGAATATTGCGGGTACTTACTGGCATGGTTTGTTTGAGAAACCTGAAGCACTGCAAGCGATACTGGAATGGGCAGGTTTAGAATCCCAGAAAACCCCCGATTTTTCAGCAATTCGTGAGCAACAAATAGAGCGCTTGGTCGATGTTGTTGAAGCGAATATGGATATGGGGAAAGTGTTAAACTTGCTCAATCTAAAAACTCATAGAGATGCAGGGTAATGAAAAGCATAAGCCGCAGCGGCCTTCGTCTTGGCAGGTTTTCCTCTGTCCTTAAAATCACCTAAAAAGAGCGTATAGATAGATGAGTCAAGCCGCTTTACTTCAGGTGTCGAATATATCTTGGTCAGCAGAGCAAACCAATATATTAGACAGCATCAGTTTTGAAATGAAAAAGGGCAGTTTTGTCGGCTTAATTGGGCCAAATGGTGCGGGCAAGTCGAGCTTGATGCGTTGTATTTATCGCGTAAATAAACCCGATTCAGGCTTGATTTTATTTGAAGGTGAAAATATTTGGCAAGGCAGCGTAAATGCGAATGCCCGAAATATGGCAGTTATACTTCAAGAGCAAAGTGAGCACTTAGGCTTATCGGTTTACGAAGTCGTTGCGCTTGGCTTAACGCCACGTAAAAAACTCTTTGAATGGGATACGCCTGAAGACAAACAGCAAATTCAAACTGTATTGAATGACAATGAGCTCACACATTTAGCGTATCGTTTATTTTCATATTTATCGGGTGGTGAAAAACAACGCGTTATGCTCGCTAGAGCGATGCTTCAAAATCCTAAGCTTTTAATTATGGATGAACCGACCAACCACCTTGATGTGCATTATCAGGTTGAGGTTTTGCGAAAAGTAAAAAAATTAGATGTCACTGTCTTGGCATCCTTCCATGATCTGAATTCGGCTGCCGCATTTTGTGATCAGATATTAGTACTAGACAATGGGCAGTTATGTGCTCAGGGTAAGCCAGAGGAGGTATTAACGGAAGCTTTGTTAAAGGATGTCTTTAACACAAAGGCTTATGTTGATCAGCATCCTATTCATCAACATCCTAGAATTACCTATGCCTATCATGCTGCTGACTGAGTCTAAACTTAAACACTATCGGTATATTGTCTTTTGTATGCTGGCGTTAATGAGCGTGCTTGTATCATTAGCTTACGGTGCGATTGATATTGGGTTTACAGACTTATCAGAATGGTTGGTTTCATTATTAGGTTTTGACTCGTCTGTCGATGCGATTCATGTTCGCATAGTAGAAGAACTTCGTTTACCTAGAATGATTTTGGCATTTCTAACCGGGGCAGGCTTGTCTTTATCCGGTGCCGTCTTGCAGATGGTCACAAGAAACCCCTTAGCCGATCCTTATCTATTTGGTATTTCTTCAGGAGCATCTTTCGGTGCTGTGCTTATCATTGCAACCTTATCTGGCTCGAGTACTTTTTTGGTTGAGCACGGCTTACTTCAATTAGGCATTACCGGTGGTGCGTTTATTGGTAGTACCTTATCGGTCGTGCTTGTTCTTGCCTTTGCCGGAAATGGTCTGCAAATAGAACGCATGCTACTGGCCGGTGTTGCTGTCTCGTTTATGTTTGCTTCAGCGACGAGTCTGGTGTTGTATCACATTGATGCACAAGCGGTTGCGACTTTACTATTTTGGACAATGGGTAGCTTTACCCGAGCGAATTGGGAAAACCTTATTTTACCCATTTGTATTGTGGTTGCGTGCCTAATTATTTTTCTAGGCTTTTCACGGCAGATGCGAACAGCTCTGGCGGGAGATGAGAGCGCAGTTTCCTTGGGTGTGAATATCCACAAGCTACGTATTAATATGTTGTTATTAAGCTCGTTGATGACAGCAACTTTAGTCGCAAATACGGGGGGTATTGGTTTTGTTGGTTTGGTGATTCCACATATTATTCGACGAGTCTTTCATCATTACCAACGTTACTTTTTATGGTCTTGCATGGTTTTTGGTGGCTGTTTTATGGTTTGGGTGGATGTGCTTGCACGTACGTTAATGGACGACAGTGAGCTGCCAATAGGGGTTATTACTGCGGCACTAGGCAGTATTTTCTTTTTACTTGTTTTAAAGCAAAGGCGAAGTTGAGGTGTTGATTAGGGCTAACTATAAAAAGTTAATACAGAGAGCTTCCCAAATTTTAATCATCTTATGCTTATCTGTTCACTATTACGCATCGGCAGAAGAGCTTAAAGCTCAGCGAATTATTGCCTTATCGCCTCACGCTGTTGAATTACTTTTTTTGCTGGGTGCAGGGGGTCAAATTGTCGCCACAACCAGTTTTGCCGATTATCCAGAAGCGGCTAAATCTATTCCGGTTATCGGTGGCCATAATGGCATTCAGATTGAGAAAATACTTAGTCTAAAACCCGACCTTATTATCGCGTGGGAAGGCGGCAATAAACTTGGTGATCTCGACCAATTAGAACGTTTAGGTTTGAATGTGTATCGAACGCATACAAATTCTTTGACTGAAATAGCTGATGAAATAAGACAATTTGGTATGTTGCTTGGTATACCAACACTAGCAAACTCAGAAGCGGATAAGTATTTAAATGGCTTGGCTGAATTGAAACATCATTATGCGCAAAAAACACCTGTTCGTTTTTTCTACCAACTTTGGAGTGAGCCACTAAGAGCGATGGCAGCTAAAAGCTGGATAAATGAAATGCTAACAGGCTGTGGTGGTGAGAATATTTTCAATACCAGTACGAGTGACTACCCCCAAGTCAGCATAGAGAACGTGCTGGCTGAAAAGCCGGACGTGATCATTATTCCATCTCATCATGGTCATGGCTTAGGAGAGGGGGATTTTTGGGGGAAATGGCCCGAAGTGCCTGCCGTTAAAAATAACAGAATATTTTATGTAAATGGTGATCTTCTTCATCGTTTCTCTATAAGGACTTTAGAGGGGATGAAATCTGTTTGTGAACATCTTGACAGTGTTCGTTCAGAAAGCTCATTCCACTAGGTATTACCGCATTGATCACAAATAGGTTTTTAATATGACAGAGCAAAATAAAAATGAATCACATAAAAAGAAAATGCAAAAGCAGAAAGAAAATGTAGATGCGCATATTGCTGAAGCTAATATTGAAAAGGGCATTCTTATACTTTTAACGGGCAATGGGAAAGGTAAAAGTAGCTCTGCATTTGGCATGGTACTTCGAGCCATGGGTTATGGCCATAAAGTAGGGGTTGTTCAGTTTATTAAAGGCCAGCAGTTATCGGGTGAAGAAATTTTCTTGAAAGAAAAGCTGCCCGAAGTTGAGTTCTACCAAATGGGTACAGGGTTTACCTGGAATACTCAAGATAGAGCGTCTGATATAGAGGCCGCTGAGAGAACCTGGGCTGTCGCAGAAAAAATGTTGAAAGATGAGACATTACAATTAGTTGTACTAGATGAGTTGACGTATATGATTGCTTATACCTACCTAGATGAGAGTCGAATACTGGAAGCCTTAAAAAATAGGCCTTATGAGCAAAGTGTTGTCGTGACTGGTAGAGGCGGTGGTGCGCAATTAAAAGAACTGGCAGATACGGTTTCAGAAGTGAAAGATATTAAGCATGCCTATAAATCGGGTATTAAGGCGCGAAAGGGTGTGGATTATTAATTGTTCAAGTGTGTGGTCGGCAAAAAGCACTGTGAATCCTGCTGATTAGATAATCTTGCGATAATATTTGGGTTTGCGAGATTATCATAACTGCGTTCATAATTATGCTTTGCCAATACGATGAGTGCTGTTAAAAGATTGCGCTTTACCTTGTTGACCATATAAATTTGGTGTTTTGTTTTGGCCGCGAATAATCGTCATGAGCTTGGTAACGCGTCGGCGCGATTGAGAAATTATGCTGCCATTAACAGAATTTTGTTGTTGACAGCTATTCAGCTGCTCTCTGGAGTCTTTCCAAAGCGACATTAGTTCTTTGTCATTTAATTCGGAAAGTTTTTCTTCGACCTGACCAGGACGAATGCCCATGCCGGACTTTGACATTAATTTGGCTTTTAATTTGGCTCGGGATTCAAGTTGAGATACTGTTTGAGATTTGTGTTCCGCGAGTTGTTTTATTTTCTGGGTATTGCGAGTTGTCAGTGTGATTTTTTCTTGTTCAAGTAGTGTGTTTAAGGCTGTTAAATCAACAATATCTTGTTTCAGTAATTTTTTAAGTTCTTCTATGAATTGATTCATACTTGCACCCTAGAATAGAAAGTTTCTATTCTAGGTCAAGCATCTTTTGTGCCAGATTTGCTGAGTCAGGCTGATATTCACCACGATCAATGCGCGCCTTTAATTCATCAACTCTAGCTTGGTTGACTTCGGGTAGTGCTTTAAGCTCAGTTTCAATCTTTGCTAAATTCTGCGCAGATGAGCTAAGGCTAACTTTAGATGACGAAGCATTTGACTCAGTGGTAGGGGGGGAGGCTGGTGTCGGGTTTGTACTGACATCTTTACTGGAAATCTGTCTTTTTTGTCCATCTGAACGGTTTGGATTGAATCCATTGATATCAATATTCATGTCTAAATCATCCTATAAAAGTTCTTATGCTTAGTGTATCGGCCATGCTAAGTAAAGCTTTAACAAAAAAGTAAAAAAAGTAAAAAAAGTAAAAAAAGTAAAAAAAGTAAAAAAAGTAATTAAAGTATGACGCTAACTAAACCCGTATCAGATACTCTTGCTTTGACTATTCTATTGGACTGGTTATTCTTAACGCTAATTTGTTGTCCTAACTTTCCATCTTGCATGGCTGTCCCTCGCATGCGAATCATAATGCCTTGGGTGCTGGCCATGATAACAACATCATCGCCTCGTTTCACGAGTTTAGGTGCCTGAAGTAAGCTGGCTTGGATAACGGAGCCATACCTTATCGAGCGTTTTGCGACCATACCTACCACATCATTGATGTCGTTAAAATTTGCGTTGTAGCTTTTATTGATGATTTCTTCTTTTAGTTCAAGGTCCGATCTTTGTAGTGTATGACCTCGCGGCACCGAGCTGGCCGAATAAACGACTGTTCCAAGCACATTAAATTTAGTAGTGATGTATAGCTTCCAGGGTCTTTTATCTTTGCATTCGGCGAGCACTGTCAAGTTTGATTGATCCATTGGTGAGCGGTTCAGGCTAAATTCTAAGGACAGCCCACATGCTTTTTCGTTAAAGCGAGGATCAATGTTGCCGATATCAAACTCTGAGCGGAAGCCGTTTTCCGCTATTTCAGCTTGCGTTGATTTCAGAAACTCGTTTAATTGAATGCTTAATGTCGATGTCGAGTTATTTGAAAAACATTGGGGTGAAATAAAAAGCAAGATCAAGATGAATATTTGCCTACTAATTTTCATATTATGTCCTATGCTTTTGTTAGTTCTGTTATAAAACTATTTCATCTTTACCCCGTCAAAGGTAAAGAGTCTTGTTTGTAACACTCATTTTTTATGCTGATCTGCATTTTATAGTTATTAATAAAGACAGCAATTTTCATACCGCTAATTTACAGTTTGGAGCTCTTTCTATGGCCGGTATTCTGGATAGTGTTAATCAACGGACTCAGCTCGTTGGTCAGAATCGACTGGAACTGTTGTTATTTAAGCTTCAGGGCGCGCAGATTTATGGCATTAACGTGTTTAAAGTCAAAGAAGTTTTGCAGTGCCCAAAGCTCACTATGATGCCAAAGCGTCATCCCGTTGTTAGAGGTATTGCCCATATCAGAGGGGGGACTATTCCTATTATTGATATGGGGATGGCAATAGGTCAAACGCCGGTTGATGATGATATCATTCCAAATAGTTTCGTTATTATTACTGAGTATAACCGTAAAACTCAGGGTTTTTTAGTGGGTGGAGTTGAGCGCATTGTGAACTTGAATTGGGAATCGATTCATCCACCACCAAAGGGAGCAGGTAGAGATAATTACTTAACAGCAGTAACGCGCATTGATAATAAACTCGTTGAAATTATTGATGTTGAGAAAATTCTGTCTGAAGTGGCACCGGTTAAAGAAACGGTTAATACCAGTTTTATTGAGAAGGTAAGTGTGCGTAATGCTGAAATACCATCTACTGTTTTAGTGGTAGATGACTCTGTTGTGGCCAGAAAACAAATACAAAATTGTTTGCAAGCTATCGGGATCAATGTGATTACTAAAAATGATGGTAAACAGGCATTTGATTATCTAAAAGAGTTGGTATCAGATGGCTCGACTATTTCAGATCACTTATGTTTGATGATATCTGACGTTGAAATGCCAGAAATGGATGGCTATACCCTGACGACGCTATGTAAAGATGATCATCGTTTAAACTCGCTTTATATTATGCTGCATACCTCACTTTCTGGTGTATTTAACCAAGCTATGGTTCAAAAAGTAGGGGCGGATGATTTCATGGCTAAATTTAGTCCGGATGAATTGGCTGAAAAGGTAATGGAAATAATTGAGCGACTAAGTGCCGAAGCATAACTTCATTTAAGGTTAACGTGCTCCTGTAGGCTAAGCCTTAAAACAGTTATACTCAGGGTTTCTAACTTAGAGCTCTCCACTTTATTTAAGATTAATTGAATGCCAACAACGAATGAGTCGGATGATTATAAGCAGTTTAGAGTCTTCTTAGAGGAGGCTTGTGGTATTTTGCTGGGTGATAATAAAGCTTACCTAGTGAATAGCCGTCTTAAATCTGTGCTTCAGAAGCATGACTTGGCCAGTTTAAGTCAGCTTGTATCAACGTTAAAAATGTCGGGCAGTAAGCTGTTAAAAGACGATGTAGTCGATGCCATGACAACGAATGAGACGCTTTGGTTTCGAGACAATCACCCTTTCCATCTTCTGACGACTAAGCTCTTTCCTGAACTCTGTGAGCAAAAATTTCCCCAAGCTATAAAAATTTGGTCAGCAGCCTGTTCTACAGGCCAAGAGCCATATTCAATCGCAATCACCGCAAAAGAATTTCAAGATGCCCACCCAGGTAAAATGAATCAAGGCGTTTCTATTACGGCAACGGATATCTCTCAGACAGTTTTAAATTCTGCCCGGTCTGGCCTTTACGAAATGCTGGCGCTTGGTCGAGGCATGTCTAAAGAACGTTTAGAACGGTGTTTTGAAGAGCAAAGTGAAGGTAAGTGGAAAATAAAAGCAAACTATCAAAAAGTAATTAATTTTCAGTTGCTGAACCTAATGGAGTCATTCCAGAAAATTGGCAAAGGTTACGATATTGTTTTTTGTCGAAATGTTTTGATATATTTTTCATCGGAATTAAAGCGAGAGCTATTGATTAAAATGCATCACAGTTTGAAACCGGGTGGTTATTTATTATTAGGTGCTTCTGAATCTCTTAATGGTTTGTCTGACTACTATGAAATGGAGCAGTGTCGTCCGGGCATTCTTTATCGTGCTAAAAGCAAGGCTTGATGGCTTGCATTCATATGGTTGCTGGTTTAGAGTAGCGCCCGTCTTGAAATGTGGCACATACTTGTTACTTCAAGAGCTTATAAACGCTTATTAATCAATGAGCGTTTGCTGGTGAGGTGTCCGAGTGGCTGAAGGAGCACGCCTGGAAAGTGTGTAACGGGTTAAACCGTTCGAGGGTTCGAATCCCTCCCTCACCGCCATGATAACCTATTGATTTTAAACGCTTCAACATATCTCAAGAGCCGCTTGAAACGAATTTGGAATATTTTTAAGGGGTTTCTGTCCTTTCCTGTCTTCTTTAAAGTCACAAATAATAATAGGGTCCACTATAATAGTGGTCGGTGATAGATGAGAATCATTAACGTTATTATTTGTCACCAGCTCTAATACTGCTAAAGATTGCTTTTCCGCTTCGTCACCATTATAAATGTTTCTTTGTTTTATCGTATTTTATATTGAGTCAGACTTATGTCTAAAAAAACAATTACATCTAGAAGTGGTCGCTTTCTAAAACTTGCTGGTATGACGGCTTCTGTAGCGGGCCGGTATGCGTCTGAGCGTGTTCAATCCGTATTTTCTGCAGATGATGAAGTTGATGCCAGAAAAAAAATCGCTTACGGGAAAATGGCCGATGATATTGTGGGGACCTTGGGTGAGCTCAAAGGCGCTGTGATGAAAATAGGTCAAATAGCCTCTCAGACACAGGATTTACTGCCGAAAGAATTTTCTGAAGCACTTAAGAAGCTTCAAAAAGAAGCGCCGCCTGTCGATTTTTCTGTTATTAAAAACCAGATTGAATCCGAGCTTGGCGGGCCGTTAGAAACGTTTTATAAGTCTTTCGACAAGGCACCGTTTGCATCAGCTTCAATTGGGCAGGTGCATAGAGCGATCACCCATGCTGATCAAAATGTGGTTGTTAAAGTTCAGTACCCAGGTGTGGATAGATCATGTGACTCGGATTTAAAACAGTTAAGGTTAACCTTAAAATTAGGTGGCTTGTTAAAGCTACCCAAAGAAAGTGTTGATGCGCTCTTTACTGAAATTCAAGAGCGTTTGCATGAAGAGTTGGATTATATAAACGAGGCTAAAAATATTCGTTTATTTTGGTCTTTCCATAAGGATCATTCAAATATTGTGGTGCCTGAAGTTTATGATGAGTTATCGACACGGCATATTTTAACATTAGAGTATCTTCAAGGTGATCATGCTGATGAATTGGTAGATAAAGGTTATTCTCAAGCTGAGATTAACCAGCTAGGTGAGAGTCTATTTTCGATGCTTGCTCAGCATCTTTTCGAATTTCAGAAAATACATGGAGACCCGCATCCAGGTAATTTTGCTTTTCGAAAGGGGGGTGAAATCATCATTTATGATTTTGGTTGCATCAAGATTCTTAAGCCTGAAATTGTAGAGGCATATAAAAATGTAATACAAGCGAGTTTGGCTGAAAATTACGATGCTGTGGATGATGCATTGAAACGTTTAGGTGCGAGAGTGGATGGAAAAGTGTCGCCTGGGGAAGATTATTATAGGGTATGGCGGAATATATTTTTTGAGCCCTTTTTGGTTAATAGTGGTTATGACTTCAAGGAAGCAAAGCTTCATGTAGATGTGGCGAAGAATACTTCGCTATTGTTTAAGTATTTATCTCACTTTAAGCCGCCTGTTGAAAGCTTATATATCGATCGGATGATTAGTGGTCATTATTGGTTAATTAAAAGTATGGGAGTTAAGGCTAATTTTCTTTCGATATTGAATCGATATATTTAAGTTGAGCTTTTATTGATGAGCAGGCTGTGTTTGTTTTTGCATCATTCAATAATGATAAAGCCAAGACCTTAACTGTTTAAAGGTCTTAGCTTGCTGTAACGCTGTTTATATGAAATTACTAATAATGGCGCCTGCCGCGATAATAATTGCAGTGATGGCGAGAAGGTTCGCTTTTTTTGCTTGGCTGATATAAGGCGCAATATCTTGTTGTACTTGAATTTGTGCCTGAGCGGCACTCACTTTTGCAGCTACCGCTTCCGCGGCACTCATGGCGGCTTTTTCAGCTTTTTCAGCGCCAGACTCACCGCCACTTTGTGCTGCAATTTGTTTGATTTGCTCAAGTGCTTTTGGAGATAGCTCCGCTTTTTGTTCTAGTAAGTTTCGAATGCTTTTTATTTCACTGGTTATCTGTGTTTGCAGTTGCGTGTTTGTCTGGCGCAAGCTTGCATCCAGTACTGCTTGTGATACCAAGTTAATATTCTGGTCTTGTCTGGCTGTAAGCTTACGAATATCGCTTTTATTTTCTTGGGTATTCGTTTCAAGTTTTTGAAGTGTCGTACTTAATGGTTGCAGGGCATCTTCTAATGCACGTGAAATCAGTTTGGCCGATACTTCCTCGATTAGTTCTTTACTCATTTCTTCTTCCTCTTCCTCGACTGAGGTAATGGCTGGCTGCGGTTGATCCATTGCTGTATCAGAAGCTTTTATGGCGATATTGTTGAGTTCATCAATCAGTTCTTTTAAACGTTCTGGTTTGGCTGGTTTGCCTAGCATGCCGTAAGCACCGGAGTCTTTAACTTCGGCCTCATAGGCATCGCCTTCTTTAGATGTATACATCAAAATTGGGATATGGCTGGTTAAGGGGTTTTTGGTTATTTCGCGAGTTGTTTCTAATCCATTCATCCCGGGCATCATGTGGTCCATGAAGATGACATCAGGAAGTGGGTTGCTTGCTAAATAGCTAATAGCCTCTTCACCAGACTCCACCATGTTGACGTCTAGACCATTTTTCTGCACTAAACGGCTCAGCATAATACGTGCAGATTTTGAATCATCAATGACTAATGCTGTGCTGACAGCCATGTTCGCTCCTAAAAACAATTCGTAGTTCCTTAAAGCATAGATGATTTTGAGATAAGTAGGGTTATTTTTAGTGAATTTACGCTAAAAAAAGTTGCTTGAGCTCAGAAGGATGCGCAATGGTATATTTTGCCTGCCAGCTGAGTACTTCGGATTTATTATTTATATAACCGTACTTTGCTGCAACCGTCACCATGTTTGCTGCATTGCCAGCGCTTATATCTCTTTCGTGATCGCCAACGTAGACAGTATGTTTAAGTTGAATATTGAGTTTTCTTGCCGCTATAAACATGGATTCTGGGTCAGGCTTAGGCTGGGCAACGTCGTCGGCACAAAGTAATAGCGAGCATCTGTTTTCTAAATTTAACTTGTGTAAAAGTACTTCGCTAAATTTTCTAGGTTTATTGGTGATAATTCCCCAAGGTATTTTTTTAGCTTCACAGGCGAGTAAAATTTCGTTCATGCCATTAAATAGTTTGGCATGATCACCCACAATATTGATATATTCTTCTAAAAGTTCTTGACGATACTGCTCAAAACGTTCTTCTCCTTCTGAACCTCCAAACGCAAGTTGGGTTAATGCCCTGGCTCCATTTGATACGGTGTTACGAATTGACCGCTCATCCAAGGCTTTAAAGCCGTGCTTGATGCGTTGATTATTTAAAACAACAATAAAATCAGCGGCACTATCGACTAATGTTCCATCTAGATCAAACAGGAGAGCCTCGATTTTAAGAGCTGACGAACTCATTCTGGCTTACTTGCATGCACTAAATAATTAACATCCACATCTCTTGCGAGTTTGTAGTTCTTTAATAAGGGGTTGTATGTCATTCCGGTAATATCGTGAAAATTCAAGCCTGCCAAGCGTACATAGTGCGTAAGTTCGGAAGGTTTAATGAATTTCTTGTATTCGTGAGTGCCTTTTGGCAGCATTTTTAATATATGCTCTGCACCAACGATAGCGAATAAAAATGCTTTTGGGTTTCGGTTTATGGTCGATAAAAACAATTGCCCACCGGGTTTGAGTAGTTTTGCGCACGCTGTAATGACAGATGCTGGGTTAGGTACATGTTCAAGCATTTCCAAGCATGTAACGACATCAAAGTGACCCGCTTCTTGTTCGGCTAATTCTTCAACGGTTATTTGTCTGTAGTCAACTTCGACACCGGACTCAAGGCCGTGCAAGCGCGCAACAGATAAAGGTGCTTCACCCATGTCGACGCCTAAAACAGTTGCCCCCCTTTGAGCCATGCCTTCAGATAATATGCCGCCGCCGCAACCAATATCGACAACTTTTTTTCCGGCTAATGACGCACGCTCATCAATATAGTTTAAACGCAGCGGGTTAATATCATGTAGTGGCTTGAATTCACTTTCCTTGTCCCACCAACGACTCGCCAGTGCTTCAAATTTTGCTATTTCATCGTGATCTACGTTAACTCTTGTTCGGGTTGAACTGGGTGTCGCTTGATTCATGTTTGCTGCTCAATAGATTGGTTAAACAAAAAATAGCTTAAAAATGTCATCTAAAAGTATTTATGGATGATAGTTTATGTTTGTTGGATTTTTTCTGCCCATTCTTGGGCATTTTTCAAAATGGCGGCTTCATTAATGTGAGTGAGATTACCCTCTTTTAATAGATGTTTACCCTGTATCCAATGGTCAGATACTTGTTGTGAGTTTATCGAATACACAATATCCGAATGAATATTATAACTGGGTCGGCTATTTAACTTATTTAAATCTATGGCGATAAAGTCAGCTGATTTTCCTGGCTCCAGTGAGCCAGTGATATGTTCAATACCCAATGCTTTAGCGCCATTAATTGTCGCTGCTTCTATTGCGGTGACGGCATCGAATGCCGACGCATCCTGAGCAATTGCTTTGGCGATAAGTGCGGCGGTACGCATTTCCCCAAACATATCTAAATCATTATTACTTGCCGCGCCATCTGTACCCAAGGCAATATTGATGTTTTGTTTGAGGAGCTTGTCAGTTTCACAAAAACCACTCGCCAGTTTAAGGTTGGATTCTGGGCAATGAATGATATGAGCACGACTATTTTTAAGAATGGTTATATCTTGATCAGTAAGTGCTGTCATGTGCACGCACTGTAATGCTAGGTCGTGGCTAATTAAACCGAGGTTTGCTAGTCGCTGAATGGGGCGAAGACCTGAATTTGTTATAGCTTCATCGACTTCGAATTGGGTTTCATGTAAGTGAATTTGTACGGGGATATTTTTTTCAATAGCCAATTTCTTGATTTCTTGTAGAGGCCCGTTTGATACAGTATAGGGAGCATGTGGGCCTAGCGCTATTTGAATGCTTTTGCTGTCTTTGTATTGTTCGTGAAGCGCAAGAGATTTTTGAATGTACTCTTCAGGGCCCGAACCCCAAGCAGTAGGGAAGTCTAGAATAGGGCAGCAAAGCTGTGCGCGTATGCCCATTTCTGTAGCCGCTTTTGCCGCCATTTCAGGGAAAAAATACATATCACTAAAGCAGCTTGTACCGCTGCGGATCATCTCGGCAATGGCTAGTTTTGTGCCGTCATACACAAATTCTTCAGATACCCATTTGCCTTCAGCTGGCCAGATATGGTCATTGAGCCACACCATTAAAGGTAAGTCATCTGCTAAACCTCGAAATAGTGTCATGGCAGCATGGCCATGCGCATTAATTAGACCGGGCATAATAACGTGAGTGTTAACGCTATGATTTTGAGAGGAAGAAAAGAGAGCTTCGCATTCCTTTTGTGGCAGTATGGCGAGTATTATACCTTTATCTACAACAATTGCATGATTTGTCAGTGCCAGCCCTTTAGGGATGACTGGTATGATGTGGGAAGCATAAATGATAGAGTCAACGCGTTGTTTTTCAGGCATAACAGTCACTGGGTATGTTGTTTTTTGAAAGACTTTGCAGTATACCTTTTATCAATGTGCAATCAATGCCAAGTGATAAAGACAAGGTGTTATGCTTTAGGTAATTGTTTGCTGTTATTAAACCATAGTGGTGCGGTATGAATACAAATCAGACAGATATAGAACCTGAAAAAACTGATAATGTAGCTGAAGCTGTTAAAAATCAGCCTGAAAGCAGTGGAACAGTTAAGGTATCTGATACAAAGCACGAGCTTAAGCTAAAAGTAACTAATTGGTGGCATCAAGAAAAAGATAAAATTGCCCAAGGCGGTATGTTGAAGTTTCTACAAGAAAATAAAGACCGTTTTGATAAAACCTTGAGCAGCATCCATCAAAATAATTTTTTCTACCGTCTAACAAGTCGGCTCTTTGCTTTGGTCTCTATTTTGGCTGGCTGGGTTGATAAGACAAAAGATTTTATTTTGAGTTTGTTTTTAAGGCTCCCGGCACCTTCAGTTATAAAAAGATTTCTTCAGTCGGCGGTTGACGCCATTAATTTCAAGGGCTTAGTCGGGTTTATTAATGCCAAATTCTATTCATTAAAAAATGCACCACATCATTTACCGTCTTTGCAAATATTTGAAGATATGCTTTCGCATGCTAAAAAAGAGGGTTTTGATGTAAAAAAATATTTTCCTGATTTATCTAAAAAATATCAATATCGTAAACAGCAGCTTTTACAGCACTCCTTTTTTAAAGAGTTTTCTAAAACCTGGATAGAAAAAGTACTCGCCACTCCTTTTTCTATTAGCCGTTCCTTATCCCCTGTTTTGCCAGATTCGCGTTTATGGCATAAATTCTTCGATATTCTGGAGCGCAGACACATTAAAGACCTAGTGTTGGTCAGTGAATCCGGTCAGCGAACCTCATTTAAACATGACCCTCAATATCTCATTGACTCTTGTGAGGTAAAGCAGCGCCTTTATCAAGCTTCATTATTAAAGTCTACTGGAAGGCGTGTTTTTATTGTTGGTCACCACGAAAGTTATGTCGGGCCTTACTTGGTGAGAAGTGTCTTGCGTAGACTTGGATTTGAAAATTTAGCCGCTAACTGTAACACCGTCGTCGGGCCAAAAATGTTTTCCAATATCGTGTTAAAAAATGGTGCCAGTAATGTCGGCAATTTGTTCTTAACCTTACCCTCCCAAAAAACAACGGTTGTTACTGAAAAGGACTTAGCAACGGCATTAGCTAAAACGGCCAGACAAACTCAATTTCTAATTAAAATGCCCAATCAGGTGTTGCGTTTAATCGAAGGTATGAGTTATCACGATTTCATGAATCGCCTTGTCAGGTTTGAGCTTGTAGGCTTTGAAGAAATAACCAATGAGCTGATACAAGAAGATAAATTAATTGTGCGTGAATATTTCAATTTTGCACATGAGAATCAAGCATTGGATGAGCTGGAACGTGAAGATTTTGAACTTTTTAAAAAAGTGATGTATGAACCCTTTTTAATTTTCCCGGAAGGTTCTCGCTCCTATATCGATAAAAATGGTGATGTCACAATGAAGTATGTGAATCCCCGCTTTATGCAAGCTTACTTGAGGCCTGGCGATGTTATCTTACCGCTTAATTTAGTTGGGGGTTCAGATATAACGAAAGGCCTTTTATTGAGTGTTGCGACGATGGGTTTATCTGTTGGCGAACCTTATGAAATTTCTCAAGCTATGATTGATGACTATGAAGTAGAAGGGGTCAATGTTATGCGAAAAATTGCTGCCTTACCTAATATCAAAAAGGTATTCTTTGATGAGGATATTCAGGCACGAACTGGGCTAGGGAAGAATGCAGCATAAGTCTATGCTGCGTTAGAAGTCAGCCTTTGTGCTCATGATATCTATGATAAACGCAGTTATCTTTGTCAATATATGTGGCTTTTTGTGTTTGTTTTGTTATTTTAAAGTTTAAACTAGTTTCTATATGTTTATTGCAACTGATTGAAAGTTAATGCTTATTTGTTTTATTATAGATTAATAAATAGACCTCTATTCATGAAATTTATATCGAAAATATAATTGATATATTGTATTTATTGTCCTCCTTTCATTAGAATCCACTTCGAAATTAAAACACCATGTCTTTTCACAACTTTTTGAGTTAGCGATTGAGCTAATTTATTAATTAGAGTGAGTAGGCTTAATTCCTAAACACAAGGGATATTTAAATGTCACAATACCAAGACGAAATCAAAGCAGTAAAATCTGTTGTAGACGCTAAAGGTGATAGCTGGGCTGCAATCAACCCAGAATCAATCGCACGTATGCGCGCTCAAAATAAATTCAAGACTGGTCTTGATATCGCACAATACACAGCAAATATCATGAACGCTGATATGGCTGAATTTGATAAAGACAAAACTAAATACACGCAGTCTTTAGGTTGCTGGCATGGTTTTGTTGGTCAACAAAAAATGATTTCTATCAAGAAGCACTTTGGTGGAAAAACTGACCGTCGTTACTTGTATCTTTCTGGTTGGATGGTTGCTGCTTTGCGTTCTGATTTCGGTCCACTTCCTGATCAATCAATGCACGAGAAGACTTCTGTTGCATCGTTAGTTAAAGAGCTTTACACATTTCTGCGTCAAGCTGATGCTCGTGAACTTGGCGGTCTTTTCCGTGAACTAGACGCTGCTAACGAAGCAGGCGATTCAGCTAAAGCTGCTGACATTCAAGGCCAAATTGACAACCACGTGACTCACGTTGTGCCAATAGTTGCTGATATCGATGCGGGTTTTGGTAACGCTGAAGCGACTTATCTAATGGCGAAGCAAATGATCGAAGCGGGTGCTTGCTGCCTACAGATCGAAAACCAAGTTGCTGATGAAAAGCAGTGTGGTCACCAGGACGGTAAAGTAACTGTTCCTCACGCTGACTTCCATTCAAAGATTCGCGCATTGCGTCATGCATTCCTTGAGCTAGGTATCGACAACGGTCTTATTTGTGCTCGTACTGACTCTGAAGGTGCTGGCTTAACAAAAGAAATCGCTGTTGTTCAAGAGCCGGGTGATTCTGGTGATATCTACAACTCTTACTTAGATGTTGAAGAAATCGACGTAGCTGACATGGCTGAAGGTGACGTTGTATTTAACCGTGGTGGCAAGCTTGTTCGTCCTAAGCGTTTACCTTCTGGTCTATATCAGTTCCGTCAAGGTACGGGTCATGAGCGTTGTGTATTCGATTGTATTGGTGCGCTTAATGCAGGTGCTGATCTTCTTTGGATCGAAACTGCAGTTCCGACAGTGCACGAAATTGCGGGCATGATGGATGATGTTCGTAAGGTTCATCCTGATGCGAAGCTTGTTTATAACAACTCTCCTTCGTTTAATTGGACGTTAAACTTCCGTCAGCAAACTTTTGACTCAATGGTTGAAGCGGGTGAAGATGTTTCTGCTTACGATCGTGGCGATCTAATGAACGCTAAGTATGATGATTCAGAATTGTCTGCTAAAGCTGATGCGCGTATTCGTACTTTCCAGGCTGATACAGCTCGTGAAGCTAACGTGTTCCATCATTTGATCACTCTTCCTACTTACCATACAACTGCGTTGTCTGTAGACAACCTAGCGAAAGAGTACTTTGGTGATCAAGGTATGTTGGGTTATGTTGCTGGTGTTCAGCGTAAAGAGATCCGTCAAGGTATCGCATGTGTTAAGCATCAAAACATGTCTGGTTCAGATATGGGTGATGACCACAAAGAATACTTTGCTGGTGAGCGTGCTCTTAAAGCAGGCGGTGCGAAAAATACATCTAACCAGTTCTCTTAATTTGAGAATGGTTGGTTAAGCTTTCTTTCTTGTTTTATTAAGATAAAAGCTTAAAGTGTTTCAAAAGGCGACTTTCTTAAAAGATTGTCGCCTTTTGTATAGCTGGATAAGAGTTTTTGTGCATTTAAATCATAATTTAAGGTGAATGAGTGATGAGTGATATACCAAAGTATTTGCAGGATTCCAAAGAGCTTTTAAGTGAAGATGGTTTTGCCGTCAGCGGTGTTTGGTATCACGGTACATCATCAGCCTTGTGTGACTCTATTCTGAACTTTGGATTAAAACGTTCCGGAGATAGAGATTTAAAGCAAGCAGCTAAGAAAACAATGGCAACGATTGGGAATAAATATACTGAAACTATTGAGCCTGTATTTCTAACACAAAGCAAAGAGTTAGCTTATTACTGGGCTCAGCAGCGTGTGCGAGAGAGAAGCGTCCGTTTTGAAGGTTCGGAAGGGCCTGTGGTTATCCAGTTGGATTTACCTGAATTACTTCAAATAAAAGTCAAACCAGATGTTGGAGCAATGAGCTTGCTCTTATTGGAAGAAGGTGAGCGATATGTAGCCTATATTGCTAAGTTACATCAAAATCTCGGGTTGCCTGAATTAAATATTAACCTTCAGGCTGCTGATCGAATGGCTTATCTTGAGCAGCTCGGTATGGCTTATATTGATCAAGATATAGATGCAAACTGTTTAACTGTCATCCAAGGCTAGTTTTGTGAAATGCCTTGGGGTCAGAAAATTTTATCTTTTTAAGAAAACTATTTTAAATAGTTTTCTGCTGAATGTGTTCTCGCTTGTGATCTCAGTGTAAGATAGTGAGCTTGATTCAATATAAGAAAGACCTATGAGCTATCAAGTCCTTGCCCGAAAGTGGCGCCCCCAAAATTTTAAACAAATGGTTGGTCAAGAGCATGTTCTCCAAGCTTTAATTCATGCTTTGGATAGCCAGAGACTGCACCATGCCTATTTATTTACAGGTACCCGAGGTGTGGGCAAAACCACTATTGGCAGAATTTTAGCTAAGTGCTTGAGCTGTGAGGCTAAAGTGACTTCAGAACCTTGTGGTGCGTGTGGTGCGTGTACATCAATAGCTGAAGGTCGTTATGTCGATTTAATTGAAATTGATGCCGCATCGCGCACTAAAGTAGAGGATATGCGAGAGCTTTTGGAAAACGTGCAATATGCGCCGAGCCAAGGCCGCTTCAAAATCTATTTGATCGATGAAGTGCATATGTTATCGCAGTCTAGTTTTAATGCGCTTCTAAAAACCCTTGAGGAGCCGCCTGAACACGTTAAATTCTTGTTTGCGACAACGGACCCCCAAAAGTTACCTGTGACAATATTATCCCGTTGCTTGCAGTTCAATTTAAAAAACATGTCGCCTGAGAAAATTGTAGCTCATCTGAAACATGTCTTAAACCAGGAAAGTGTCACCTTTGACGATGCTGCATTATGGGCTTTAGCTAGAGCTGCGGATGGTAGCATGCGTGATGCGCTCAGTCTAACGGATCAAGCAATCGCCTATGGTAATCAAAGCCTTAGCGAGACTGGCGTAAGTGCCATGCTGGGTACGGTTGATCAAAAAAAGATATATCACATACTGGATGCACTAATTACCAAAAACGCATCAGCTATGTTAAATGAGGTGAAAGCCTTATCTGAGTTTTCTCCAGATTATCGTTCGGTCTTGGCAGCGCTATCATCTATTTTGCATCGTGTTGCCCTAGAGCAAGTTGTACCGAACTCTGCTGATAACGCGATAGGTGATCAGCAGAAAATTCAGTATTATGCAAAAAATGTTTGCGCTGAAGATATTCAACTTTTTTATCAAATAGCATTAACAAGTCGTCAGGATTTACATATTACACCTGATACAAAATCAGGGTTTGAGATGGCTCTGCTTCGAATGTTAGCGTTTCAAATGTCGCCAGTCCCGGTTGATAAACAGACGCCATTCGAGAGCAGGCCCTACACAGATAATGAAGACGCTGTGCCAGATCAAATTCAACAGACCGAAGATGCTTCTTTAGAGAAAATGGCAGAGAATGTGGCGCAAACTGAAATTGCCTCACGTCCAGAGGCGGTTGATAATCAAGAGAGTGAAAAAGCTGAGTTAACTGAAACAGAGCAAAATCACGATACAATTAGCATTGCTGATCAGGCAGAACTAGCGCCAGAGCCAGAAAAAAAAACACTAAATAATGTGGCTGACCCTGATTCAGTAGGGTCTGAACCAATAGATTCTGGTTCAGTAGCTTGGAATACCGAGGTAATTGAACTTGGCTTAAGCGGTATGACACTCAACTTTATGCTGAACAGTGTCGTTGAATTAAGTGCACCTCAAATAAGTGTATTTGTAGAAAGTGGACACTTTCGTTTATTTAATGACAATCATGAAAAACGAATTCGCGAAGCCCTGTTGACGTATTATTCCGGTTGTTCTGATGTTGAATTTGTAGAAGGCTTAAAAGAAGGTCAAGAAACGCCGATGATGTGGCGTGAAAGAAAACTGCAGGAAAAGAAAGCGTTCGCCAAAGAGCTTATTTTTAATGATCCTTATGTCCAGGAGATTTTAGATCAGTTTCAAGGGGCTTTAATCGAACAAAGTATTCAGCCTGAAGTATAAAAAGTATAGAAGTTTCAAATAATTTTTTGTAAAGAAATAGTGAGGTTGTCATGATTGGTGGAAATATGTCTGAGCTTATGAAGCAAGCCCAAAAAATGCAGGAGCAACTTCAAAAGCAGCAAGAAGCAATAGCTTCGGCAGAAGTAACGGGTGAGTCTGGCGCCGGTATGGTTAAGGTGCTTATGAATGGTCGTCATGATGTGAAACGCGTTCAATTAGATGATTCTTTGATGTCTGAAGATAAAGAAGTTTTAGAAGACCTGCTGGCAGCGGCAGTCAATGATGCTGTTCGTAAAATAGAAGAGAGCAATAAAAATTCAATTTCAGGTTTGGCTGAGGGTATGGGTATGCCTCCCGGCTTTAAGATGCCTTTCTAAGTTTGCTATTTCATTAATCGATTTAACGAGTTTTGCTGATGAGTTTTGGTCCTGTTGTAGATGAGCTGATTGATGCGCTCAAAATATTGCCTAGTGTTGGGCAAAAATCTGCTCAAAGAATGGCATTAATGCTATTGGATGGTGATAGAAAAGGAACAAAACGTTTAGTTAATTCGCTTGATCAAGCCATTCAAAGAGTCGGGCATTGCGCTTTATGCAGAACCTTGTCTGAGTATGAGGTATGCCTTACCTGTGCAGATCAAAGTCGCGATCATAAGTCACTTTGTGTTGTTGAATCTGCTTCTGATCTAATTGCCATAGAGCAGGCTCATCACTTTAAAGGTTTGTACTTTGTATTGAGTGGCAGTTTGTCTCCGCTTGATGGAATGGGGCCAGAAGAGGTTGGTTTTCCAGAATTATTTAAAAGGGTGGAGATGCTTTCGACACAAGAAATAATTGTTGCAACAAATCCGACAGTAGAAGGTGAAGCGACTGCCCACTACTTGGCAGATGTTTTTAGAGGCTCAAATATACTCATTACCCGTCTTGCTCATGGCATTCCTTTAGGTGGATCTTTGGGTTATGTCGATGGTGGAACCTTAACTCATGCCTTTTCTGGCCGTAAGCCAATGTCTGACGAGTCATAATAGTGATGGATGATAACTTGGCTAATAAAATTGACTATGAGTTGATAACGGATTTAAAGCGTCTTCAAGGTTTAGTTATTCAGTGGCAGGAGGCCAAGTTCCTTGCTATTGATACGGAGTTTATCCGAACCTGCACTTTCTTAGCGCAGCCAGGTCTTATTCAAATCGCAGATACGCAGGGGGTTTATCTAATCGATCCCGCTGCAATAACTGATTTAAGTTTGCTTGTTGATATACTTGAAAATCCTAATATTATCAAAATAATGCACTCAATGAGTGAAGATGTAGATTTACTGTTTCACTCAGTTGGTGCTCAAATAACCCGTGTTTTTGATACCCAGATTGCAGCTGCTTTCTTGGGCTTTGGCCCGGCATTAGGTTATCAGAATCTGGTGTCGGAAGTTTTATCTATCGACTTGGATAAGGGTGAAACCCGGTCGGACTGGTTGCAGCGGCCACTAACTCAAAGCCAGCTGCATTACGCTGCCTTA
The DNA here is from genome assembly GCA_963974595.1 of uncultured Oleiphilus sp. Lineage (GTDB taxonomy): Bacteria > Pseudomonadota > Gammaproteobacteria > Pseudomonadales > Oleiphilaceae > PZPK01. The sequence goes on from CAXBDA010000002.1 coordinate 41,208, forward strand.
GATGTTATTTATTTGCTGAAACTTTATCATGAGCTTCAGCCTCGTCTTCAAAAAGCACATTATTGGGATGCTTTATTTGATGAGGCTCAGTTGCTGATTAGTCAGGTATTTAGTGCTTGGCAAACACCTGAACTAGCATATTTAAAATTAAGAGGTGCTTGTGAGCTGGATGAGCAATCTCAGCGTTTGCTTCAGTCTTTGGTTATATGGCGAGATGCAACGGCCTTCAAAGAAAATATCCCCAAACCTTGGGTCTTTAACGATGCATCGTTAATTGAAATTGCACGTTTGAAACCTTTTGTTTCTGCTGATCTGAAGAAAATCAAAGGCATTCAGGGTAAATCAATCAGACAGTTTTCTGAACGTTTGCTCGCTGAGATTGACGGGTTTACCTACGAGCCAACGACAGAGTTTGCTATGATTGATGGGCCTGTTAAAGCGGGTGAATTAGTCATCTATCGACGCTTAAAAAGCGAAGTAGCAAAAGTCTCGAATGAAACAAAAATACCGGCTCAATTATTAGGTTCTCGGAAAATGCTGGAAAACCTGGTTATTCATTGTAGCCGGCTCTCAAATAAAGACTTTACTCTTGAGTATAAAGGATGGAGAGAAAAACTGATGGGTAATAGATTTCGTCATATATTATTTGAGCCATCGTAGCTGTTCCATGTTTGTTTTTTCTGCTGAATTCTTTTTTATACAGTACAAGGTTTATAGATATGTCAGGATATACCTCAAACATCAAACGTTTTTGCTCTGTGTATAAGTCGAGTAAAAAAAATCAAATGTATATCTATGTTGATCGTAGCTATAAATTAGAGAATATGCCGGAAGCACTTAAAGGTATTTTTGGTCAGCCGATTCATGTCTTGGATATGATATTAACGCCAGAAAAAAAATTAGCGCGTGTTGCGGCAGAAAAAGTACTTCAATCTATCGAAGAACAAGATTTTTATTTGCAGATGCCACCGGCCGAAAGTGAAGTGATTGAGGGTGCGCATTCAGCGCCAAAAGACTCTTTGCATGGCTAGTAAAAAAATAAAAAAAACGATGCCTTTTTGGCAGACTAAACCCTTACAGGAAATGAGCCAGCAGGAATGGGAGTCTTTATGTGACGGTTGTGGCTTATGCTGTCTTCAGAAATTACAAGATGAAGATACAGATGAGATATTTTTTACCCGTGTTAGTTGTCAGTTTTTAGATTGCCAATCTTGTCGCTGCAAGGTTTATGCTAATCGTTTTGAATATCTCCCGGAATGTTTGAATTTGACGCTGGATAACCTTGAATCTACGCTGCCTTGGTTACCTTCAAGTTGTGCTTACAAATTAGTCTATGAAGGGCAGGCCTTACCTGAATGGCATCACTTAAATTCGAAGAATAAAAATACCATCCATTCCTTAAATCTTTCTATCAAAAATAAAGTAGTTAATGAGTTGGATGTTGACGAAGATGATTGGCAAGACTATATCATCGATTTAAAATAATACAGATTTTAAAAGAAACTCTTTTAGGGGATTAAGTTTGGAAAGTACGTCATATGCTATTGCATGGTTTTTATACTTGGTTGGTGCGCTTGGCCTTACTATTGTTCTCTGGAGAATGACGAGGAATATTAAGCTAAGAAGAACAAGGCGAAGTCTGAGGGCATTTATTGCTGTAGTCTTATATACACCTATTAATATAGGCGAAGGGGGGGGCTGGTTGGCGCCCGCTTATCTAGTGGGCACTTATGATTGGGTGCTTGGAGAGGTAGATAGGGCGCAATTGGCGGGTATGTTTATTTCTGGGGCCTATGTTCTAGTTGTTCTGGTGATTTTGCTAGAGTCAGTTTTAAGGCGTTTGTTTAATATGGAATATGGTAAATAAAGCTTATGAAACCGGGTTTATATCGACATTATAAAGGCGCTGATTATCATGTGTATGCTGTTGTAAAGCATAGTGAAACAGAAGAAGAGCTTGTTTTATATAAGGCTCTTTATGGTGAATTTGGCCTTTGGGTTAGGCCTCTATCCATGTTTAGAGAGCAGGTTAAGGTTAAGGGTAAGTTACAAGCTCGATTCGATTTCATTAAAAGTCTCCCCGCAAATAGTGAGCTGGCCTAAAAAACCAGTGTTTTTTCTTCCAGCACTTACTTAAGCGTGGTTAAAGTTCCACAAAAACAAGCAGTAAGCTTATTTATTTTAGATACTACATTCAATTTCACGTTGTTGTTATTGTAAAACCTGCTATAAATTATTTATGTCTTAAGAACTTTTAAACATTTATGTTGTTCTTGTTTTATGTCTATGTCAGGAAAATGTATGTCTCTTCTTCAAAAAAATACCGATCGTCCGTTACTAATAAAGAGATCAATGTCTAGCATTGGCTTGTTTGTTATTTTATGTCTCATGTCGCAATTAGTGTTGTCAGAAGGTGATGAAAAAGAGCATAAAGCGGCTGATATAAGGCTCTTAATTGATATTTCGGGCAGCATGAAAAAGAATGACTCTGCGAATTTAAGAATTCCTTCGGTTTCATTATTAACTGAATTAATACCGGATGGCGATAAGGCGGGTGTTTGGACTTTCGGGCAATGGGTAAATAATCTGGTTAAGCATCGGACAGTAGATGATACATGGCGTGAAGATGCTAAAGAGCAAGCTAAGAAAATAAACTCAGTTGCATTGTATACAAATATTGGCGCTGTTTTAGAAAAATCATCTGATGATACTTATAAGCCAGACTTGGATTATTCGAATACCCATTTTATCCTTCTAACGGATGGTATGATCGATATAGATAAAGACTCGGCAAAAAATGATCTTGAGCGTGAGCGAGTGTTATCCAGTGTTTTAGCTTCCTTTAAGGAACGCGGTGCAAAAATTCACGCTATTTCCTTATCTAAAAATGCCGATCTATCTTTAATGGACAAGTTGGCAGTTCAAACAGGGGGGCAGTCTGCGGTCGCTGAGAGCTCAGAAGATTTAACAAAAATATTTGTGCAAGTTCTGGATCAGGCTGTGCCAAGTGAGCAAGTGCCGATTGAAGGTAATGAGTTTGCCATTGACTCAAGTGTCGAAGAGTTTACGGCGCTGATCTTTAGAGGTGATGGCAGTGTGCCAACAGAAATAATCTCACCCGATAATAGTGTTTATAAATACGGCCAGAAGGACGCAGATGTTAAGTGGTTTCAGGATCGTGGTTATGACTTAATTACCATTACCCGGCCACTTGAAGGAACATGGTCTATAAAGGCAGATATTCAACCAGAAAGCAGGGTGACGGTTGTTAGTAACCTTCAACTGGATGTCTCTAAATTACCGGCTAACTTCTTCGCAGGTGAGCAGCTCAATGTCGATGTAAGTTTTATTGAAGAGGGCAAGAAGGTCGTTAGTCCGGAATTTTTATCCTTATTAGACATTGAATTACAACTCACGACTGAAGAGGGGAAATCTGCCAGTAAGGCTATGTCTGATGCCGATAACCCGCCCGCTGATGGCGTCTTCAAAGAGTCTATTACCAAACTCACTAAAGTAGGGCAGTATGAAGTTAATGTCCTGGTTGATGGGAAAACCTTTAAACGCAGTAAGCGCCAAGTGGTTAACTTAAGAGCGCCCTTTGATTTTGAATTTTCAGTTAAATCTGATGCCTTACAGCCATATTATGAATTGGTTGTTACTCCTCTAAATGACAGTATTAATCTTGATGATACCAATGTTTTTGTGAAAACGACGTTTCCTGATTCAGCCAGTCTAATTAGTGCCTTAGAAAAAGAAGATGACAAAAATCGTTGGGTGCTTCAGATTTCTCCAACTAAAGGTGATGGTATTTACGAGGTTGCCATCAAAGTAAAGTCGAAAACGTTGTCAGGAAAAGAGTTTCAGTTCAAACCGAAACCGTTTGAAGCAGAATTTCCTGTCCCAGTTGGTTCTTCAAATAAAATCATTTCGGTGAATGAAGAATTGCCTGTAGAGGAAGATGTGGTCGAAGCACCGATTGTCGAAGAGGTTGCTCCTGTTGTTGAAGAAAAAATAATAGAAAAAGCAGTTGAATCTGAAGAAATTTTGGTTGAAGAGTCTGTTGAAACGCCAGAAGATATGGCAGAAGAATCAGACTACTTTTGGTGGATAGTCGGTGCTGCAGCAACAGCCGGATTGCTTTTAGTTTCAGGTCTCGCGTTCTTTTTTATAAGAAAGCGTAAGAAGGCTAACGAAACTAACGAAGAAGCACCTGGAGAAATCCTTTCTGATGATGATGTGAAAGCTTTGGATGAGACGTCTGGTGAAGATGTGCCTGTTGTAGAGGAGGCTGTCTTTGAGGAGCCAGAGGTCGAAGAGCCGGTCTTGGAAGAGCCGGTCTTGGAAGAGCCAGAGATTGAGGAAGATAATGGTGATGATCTTGATTTCATGGAGGCTGCCGAAGAGTTGGAGGTGGCTGTTGAAATAGAAGAAGTAGATGATTTGTCTGATGAGGATGATGCCCTTGATTTAAGTGATGTGCTCAACGAAGCTGATGCTATTGAGGAGTCTGAGCCTGAAGAGCTAGATGTAGCAGATATAGCGCAAGCAATAGAAGAATCAGCTGATGAGCCTGCTGAAGCGCTAGACGAGGAAATTGAAAAAGCCCTTGATATAAATGACGATGACGATGACGATGACGAGGAATTCAATTTAGAAGATTTTGATATAGGCGATACAGACGATCTTCCTGACTCGGAAGAAAAACCCTAATATGTATTTATAAAGTGTTAGCTAAGTCACTTTATGTGTCAATTAACGCTTGCAAGCGCATTAAGTGCTTAATATAATGCGCGCCGTTGAATATAATTCAACTTGCTGAAAAATATATTATTTTCAGTATTGCCAGATAAAGCGGGAATAGCTCAGCTGGTAGAGCACAACCTTGCCAAGGTTGGGGTCGCGAGTTCGAATCTCGTTTCCCGCTCCAATTCTCAATAGTCTATCTTTCTAGACTTATTTCTTTCTTATCAATGCGTACCCTTATAACTTGGTCTAAACTTACTGCAAGTTAAAGACGTTGAGCCCAGTAAATATTTGGTTTGTATAGCTTACTAAAGGCTGGCTTATATCAGCGTTGTTTATCGTTTGAAAAGTGGCTCTATTATGCAAAGCTGGAGGATTGAATGTCAGGAATTTTGGCTTCTGTAGATTTAAGAACGAAGTTGGTTGGTGAAAATAGATTAGAAATACTTATGTTCAAACTGGCGGGTCGTCAAACATTTGCAATCAACGTATTTAAGGTTCAAGAAGTACTAAAGCTTCCCAATCTAACCCAAATGCCGCACCGTCATGCATTTATATGCGGTGTTACGCATTTTAGAGGCCAGACCTTACCTGTTATCAACTTAAGTCAAGCTATTGGTATGCGCCCCTTAGAGGTTAGCAAAGATTCTATTATTATCGTGACGGAGTATAACCGCAGCGTTCAGGCCTTTTTAGTGGGTGGGATCAAACAAATAGTTAATATGAATTGGGCTGATATTTTACCACCCCCAAAAGCTGCAGGTCGTGCTCACTATCTGACTGCGATTACACGTTATCAAAACGAAATAGTTGAAATTATTGACGTAGAAAAAGTACTTGCTGAAATTTCGCCTTATTCGACGGATGTTTCAGAAGGCTTATTGGATGGTGACTTGATTTCCAAAGTCAATGATCGTTTTGTGCTGGTTGTCGATGACTCACCGGTTGCGATTAATCAAGCTAAAGGCACCTTACAAAAGATAGGTCTAGAGGTGATTACAGCTTCGAATGGGAAGCAGGCTCATAATTTACTTACCTCTTGGGCAGCGGAATCGCAAGAAAAAATAGATAAGTGCTTGCTGGTATTAACAGATGCTGAAATGCCAGAGATGGATGGCTACCGGCTCACAACCGAAATAAGACAAGATGATCGGCTTAAGCATATGCATGTCATTATGCATACATCACTAAGTGGTAGTTTTAATCAGGCGATGGCGCAGCGTGTTGGCTGTAATAAACTACTATCTAAATTTCAGCCTGATGAGTTAGCAGAAGCTGTTTTAGATTATATACGAGAGCTATATCAAAAATGATGAGGTCTTGTTATGTGAGTGGCTTAATTACCTATCCGGTTAAATCTCTTCAAGGAATTAGTAAAGAAGCATATCGCGTAGATGATTTTGGCTTCGAACATGATCGGCGATTCATGTTAATTGATGATAAGAATAAATTTATATCCCAAAGGTCTCAGCCTAAGCTTGCGTTGTTAGCTGTTAATGTTTACTTATCTTCTCAGGGTGGTCTTGAGTCAATTGATATTTTCTCCGACCAGTTGGGTCATCTTTCTTTTCCTATGAGTTTGTTTAATGAGCATATCGCTCTGGACTGTGATGTCATGGTTTGGGGGGATGTTGTCAGATCTTTGGTTCTCAATGACTCTTATACGGAAAAACTATCTAAGTTCTTAGGGGTAAATGTTCGCTTGGCCTTTATGTCAGATTCAAGCTTTCGGCAAATAGACCGGCAGTATTTTTCAGAGGATAAGCGTGTTAGTTTTGCCGATGGTTATCCTTTTTTATTAACGTCTGAAGTCTCTTTAGCGGACTTAAATAGTCGATTAGAGCAGCCTGTTCCAATGAGTAATTTTAGGCCAAATATTGTTATTTCTGGTAGGGTTTCTGCTTACACAGAAGATGCATGGAAACGTATTATGATTGGCGATATCTCTTTTGAGTTGGTCAAGCCTTGCAGTCGTTGTATTATGACAACGATCAATAAAAAAGGAGAGAAGGCAGCGAGTCGGGAACCTTTAAAGACATTGAGTCAATACCGTAGAAATGAGTTCGGAGTCTGTTTTGGTCAAAATCTCGTTCATTTGTCGCGAGGTACTATACGTGTGGGTGATTTAGTTAGTTTTGAATAGCTAATTAAAAAAGTTCAATTTCATCATTGGTTGAATCATGCTCATCTTTTTTAGCACTAAAGTGATGTTGATAAACCTCTAACGCTTCATCAACAGATGCGCCATTCATTATGTGCTGAAACATAATTCTTTCTTCTTCCATAGTGTAATTTGACATAATATCTTCTTGCAGTTTTGACCATGCAGACGGGTTATAAACTTGTGCAGGATCACTGACTAAACGACTGAGCCAGCTCAAATCTCTCTTCACATGATCCAGACGTTGCGTTAAGCGGTCGTAGAATTGGAAGGCAACAATGGCGCTCATTATTTTCTGGTGAATTTCTTCGGTGCTTAAGCGAAAGGTTTCCAGTTCATTGTTTTCTGAGGATTCATTTTTATTAGGCGGATCAAGTAAGCCTTGAAGCTGGTTTGCAATATAGGTGAAGGATTGAGTCAGTTCTGTGACAGACTTTTCGCCATCTGACATGGTACATTCGACTTGAGAGACGGCTAGGGTCAGCATGTTAATCGTCTCTCTTACTTGACTCCAATCAAGGTCAGGCTGTTTTGCAGTTGAAGGTGCTTGAGGTGCTTCTGATTTTATATTCATGTAAAAAGCAGTGCTCCATAAGGTTTGTGCAGATGAAAAAATTGTGGTTGTCGATTTATTTTATGCATAATGGCCACATTTAGAGTCGCTTCTTAAGAAACTCAAGAGTTTTCAGTGCATGTCATGTCCTGTTTTCAGGTTTAACTATACATAAAACTATATTGTCTAATGATAGTTGATAAAGCTTAATTGGCGAGTGAATTTCACTAAAATATACAGAATTAACGAAGGTATTATGAGTATTGCCCGCTTTGAAAATGTGTCGCTCGCTTATGGGCTTCGGCCCTTATTAGATAAAGTAAATTTTGCTATTGAAGAAAAGCAAAAAATTTGTTTACTTGGTCGCAATGGTGAAGGTAAATCATCTTTAATGAACTTGCTAACCAAAGCTATATTACCGGATTCAGGTGAGCTTAATTTTCAAAAAGGGGTAAAGGTTGGGGCACTTCCTCAAAGCTTGCCTGAAGCCGATGATAGAAGTGTTTACGATTTAGTCGCAGAGGGTTTGGAAGACTTAGGCCAATACCTTAAGGAATATAACGGCATCTTAGCATTAGTTTCAGATAACGCATCATCAGATCAAATAGCTTTGATGGGGCGATTAGAGTTTCTTCAGGAAAAAATAGAAACACTGGATGGTTGGACATTTCAACATAAAATAGACTCAATGCTGAAGCGTTTTGGTCTATCTCCAGAGCAGAAGATGAAAGATTTATCCGGCGGTTGGCGTCGACGTGTTTTGCTTGCTAAGTCTTTAATTAATGAGCCTGATTTGCTTTTACTGGATGAGCCAACAAATCATCTGGATATTGAAACAATAAAATGGCTCGAAGCAAGGCTTCAAGAATTTAATGGCTCACTTTTATTTGTGAGCCACGATAGAGCTTTCATTAAAGCATTAGCCTCAAATATTATTGAGTTAGATCGAGGCCAGTTAACACCTTTTAACGGTGGTTATACCGACTATTTAGTTGCTAAACAAAAGTTACTAGAGGAAGAAGAACGCCAAAACCAGTTATTCGATAAACGACTTTCTGAAGAAGAAGTTTGGATTCGCCAAGGCGTCAAAGCCCGGAGAACGAGAAATGAAGGTCGTGTCAGGGCGCTTAAAGCGATGCGTAATACTTATCGGTCTCGTGTTTCCCAGCAGGGTAAGGTTGACATCAAAATTGCAGAAGCTGAGAAGTCGGGTCGATTAGTTATCGAGGCAGAGGGGATTACCCATCAATTCAGTAACGGTAGAAAGGTTATCACTGAATTCTCACTTACCGTGATGCGAGGTGACCGTATCGGTTTAATCGGTGCTAATGGAGCGGGGAAGACGACGCTGATTCGCATATTATTAAATCAGTTGACGCCTACAGAGGGGATGGTTCGTGTGGGCTCAAAGGTGGAAGTTGCTTACTTTGATCAATTAAGAACGGGCTTGAATTTTAATCAATCAGTCTTTGATAATGTTGCAGACGGGCATGATTTTATTGAAGTGAATGGAAACTCTCGTCATGTTATCAGTTATTTAAATGACTTTTTATTTACAGCTGAACGTGCCAGAACGCCTATCAACGCTCTATCTGGAGGAGAGACTAATCGTCTATTACTGGCTAAGCTTTTCGCAAAACCTGCCAATATCATTGTCATGGATGAACCGACAAACGATCTTGATGTTGATACGCTTGAGCTGCTTGAAGATAAATTAAGTGATTTTCAAGGGACTTTACTTGTCACCAGTCATGATCGTGATTTTTTAGATCAGGTTGTGACGAGTACTCTGGTTTTTGAAGGAGAGGGTAAAGTTAGTAGTTATGTAGGTGGTTATCTGGATTGGGTCAGGCAGACTGGTGGGGTATTACCTGTAGAGCCTCAGTCGGGTGGTGCAAACATTTCTGTTGTGGTAAGTGAGCTTGAAGGTGTGGTCGAAGTATCAGTGCCTCATAGTAAGCCGGTGGTGACTAAACCCAAAAAACTCAGTTATAAATTGAAGTTAGAGTTAGAAACTCTACCGGCAAAGATAGAGGCGCTTGAAGCTAGGCAGTCAGAACAGCAGTCATTGATTAATGATCCTGACTTTTATAAAAGTGATCGCCAGGAAATAGAACAAATGACAATGCTTTTAGCCGAAACAGAGACCTTGTTGGCACAAGCGATAGAGCGTTGGATGGAACTCGAAGACTTACAGTCCTAGAAAATTAATCACCAGTTTAGTCGAAGAGAATGATATGGGCTTATGGATTGCAATTTTTATTACGTTGCTTGTTTTCGGATCGATTCTTTGGGTGAAACCTTCACCTAGAGAGCGGACTCTGACTCAGTTGAGAACTATGGCTTTGTCAAAAGGCTTAAAAGTCCGGCTTTTGGATGCTAGGTTATCAGCGCAGCTTTTCCCGTGGATTGATAACTATAGACAATTTGTGTTCTATGAAAAACCCCTTCCAAGTATTGCTAAGCTCAAGTCGAACAAGGCAATTGTGATCAGAGTGTCGGACGATCCTAATGCGCATGAATTAGATCAAGATAAGCCCATAAAAGTGGCGCTTTCTAACAAAGTAGATTTTACGCTATTGCCAAGTACGGCCGAGGCTCTGGTTATTTCTGCTTCGGGTATTTCTATTGTCTGGAGAGAATATCAAGATGGTGAACTTGATGTGTTTCAGCAGCTTGAGCTCATTGAAGATTTTTTAGCCCATTGCATTGTTAACAGTAATGTTTGGACATAAAAAAACCAGGCACTTTTAATTAGTGTCTGGTTTTTATTCAAAAGCACAAAATTTTATTTTGAGTTGAGCGCTTCTGTGATGTCACTAATGATTTTTTTGGAATATAGATTAACGATAAAGTTAACGCGATTTTCATTGTAATTGATATAAGATGACTTGATAAAGTCCCACTTGGTGTTGGCGGAATCAAGCAACTTAAATGCCACAGCTTTTTCTTTTGCTAAGTCCATTAGATTACTTAGTTGGCCATCAAACTCATTGGCAAGAGCATCAATGGTTACCTCTGTGGTGCTGTCAGCATATACCTGGCTCACTGTCGAGGTCGATCTTGCAGAGTATTTTGTCATCATTAAGCCGATATTGACAGCAGCTTCACGACCCAGGTTTGTGAATTTATTTGGCTTGTTCTTTTCGTTTTCTAGTAGCGCCAGGTAAAACTCAGCCAGTGAATTATTTAAAACGATATTGGCTGCCGCCATATCGCCAGCCAATCTTAAGTCAGGGTAGCCTGAGCGTTTAACTTCTTTGATATTTTGTTTTAAAAGTTTTAAGTAGTTATTCCAGTTTTCTTCTACAACAAAAAAACTCTCTTCGCTTGGTGAGTCTTTTGAAGCAGCAGCAAGGGAAGAAAAAGCAGACTTTAGGGTATCCACAGATTCATTAATGTCAGCCAAGTCTTTTTGAGCGCCTTGATTTGCACTGAAATTATAAAACCCATTGATGGAGTAATAGGTATTTATCTGTGCATTAAATACATCCTCGAGACTACTTGCATTAGCAAGAGAGTGGCTAGTTAAGCTAGCTCCAAAGTACAATATTGTGAAAGCAAAAAGCTGTTTTGAAATCGATAAGTAATTGTAAAAACGCGACATTCATGGACTCCCAATTAGGCAATAACTTTATTTATATTTTTTGAGTGTAGTATTTAATCCTTAACATACAAGCTATTAGATGTGTCTAAACTCTAAAAACATTAGATCGTTATTTAAGTGAGGTATTTATTCTCGCAAAGCGTTAGAATAACAAGTCCTGAAGTTCATACGTTTTGGGTATGCTAAGCAGTATTTAAGTACTAATTTGATGTATTCCCTTTAGTTCGTTCCACAATAAATGGATTGAATGCGTAGAAAACTGTTATTTTTAATTTTTAATAAAAAATGATATATATCAGTATGTTGACGTATTTTTGTTTTTTAGTTTAAAGATTAAATTGTGTTGTTTTGTGAATAATGTTTGACAAATGACTCATTTTTTTTCATCGTTCACCTCTCGAAAATTCAAACAAGCGTATGAATTTCGGAAAATCCCGCTTGAAAAACGGGCCAAATAACTTTGCAGGATACTTTCAGTTTTATTTTGAAAGTGTTTCGGCACGGACTTTAACTTGGAGAACAGTTGATGATTTACGAAGGTAAAGCCATCACGGTTAAAAAAATCGAAGGCGGAATCGCACAACTAAACTTCGATTTAGAAGGCGAGTCAGTCAATAAATTTAACCGAGTAACTATTGAGGAGCTTGGCGCAGCAGCGGAAAGCTTAAAGAACGCAAAGGGCATTAAAGGTCTTGTTGTTACAAGTACCAAAGATTGTTTTATCGTTGGTGCTGATATTACTGAATTTACAGATTTATTTGCAGGCTCTGAAGAAGAGCTTGTTGCAAATAACATTAGAGCTAACGCTATATTCAGTGCTATCGAAGACCTTCCGTTCCCATCTGTCACTGCAATCAATGGTATTGCATTGGGTGGCGGTTTTGAAATGTGTCTATCTACTGATTACCGTGTTATGTCAACCACTGCTAAAGTGGGTCTGCCTGAAGTTAAGCTTGGTATTTTTCCAGGTTTTGGCGGAACAGTACGTTTACCACGTTTAATTGGTGCAGATAATGCGATTGAATGGATTGCAGGTTCAAAAGAATATAGAGCTGATGATGCTCTTAAGTTTGGTGCAGTAGATGCTGTTGTTGCTCCTGACAAAGTTGTTGAAGCAGCGATTGCTTTAGTTAAGCAAGCAATTGATGGCAAAGTGAATCATCAAGCGCGTCACTTAGAAAAGACAAGCAAGCTCAAATTAAATCCAATGGAAAGCATGATGACTTTCGAAACGGCTAAAGGTTTCGTTGCTGGTCAAGCTGGACCAAACTACCCAGCGCCTGTTGAAGCTATCAAGGTAATGCAGAAGCATTCTGGAATGTCACGTGACAAAGCAATCGAAGTAGAAGCGAAAGGTTTTGCTAAAATGGCAAAAACCTCAGTTTCAGCTTCATTGATTGGGCTTTTCTTGAATGACCAAGCTTTAAAAGCAAAAGCTAAATTGCTTGAGCCAAAAGCAACTAAAGTCAACAAAGCCGCTGTTTTAGGTGCCGGTATTATGGGGGGTGGTATTGCTTACCAATCTGCTCTTAAGGGCACACCGATTATCATGAAAGATATCGCACAAGCGGGTATCGATTTAGGTTTAAGTGAAGCAACAAAGCTTTTGACTAAGCGTGTAGAGAAAGGTCGTATGAAGCCTGGCCAAATGGCCGATGTTTTAAATGCGATTGATCCAGCACTTAGCTATGGTGACTTTAAAGATGTCAACTTAGTGGTTGAAGCCGTTGTTGAGAATCCTAAAGTTAAAGATATTGTTCTTTGCGAAGTGGAAGATCACGTTGCTGAAAATACAGTAATTACGTCTAATACATCAACTATTTCAATTAACCTTCTTGCTAAAAACTTGAAACGCCCTGAAAACTTCTGCGGCATGCATTTCTTTAACCCTGTTCACATGATGCCTCTTGTAGAGATTATTCGTGGTGAGAAGACTAGCGAAGAAACTATTGCGACAACGGTAGGTTATGCAAAAGCAATGGGTAAAACACCTGTTGTTGTTAACGATTGCCCTGGCTTTTTAGTTAACCGTATCTTGTTCCCTTACTTTGGTGGTTTCTGTGCGCTTGTTCGTGATGGTGCAGATTTCCAGAAAGTAGATAAAGTGATGGAAAGATTTGGTTGGCCGATGGGCCCTGCGTACTTGCTTGACGTTGTTGGTATGGATACAGGTAAGCATGCTGGTGAGGTGATGGCTGATGGCTTCCCTGATCGCATGAAGAATGAATTCCGTACTGCGATTGATGTGATGTTTGATGAAGGTCGATTTGGTCAGAAAACTGAAAAGGGTTTCTATACCTACGAGCTTGATCGGAAAGGTAAGCAAAAGAAAGTTCAAGATGCGACAACTTATGACTTGTTGAAGTCAGTTGTTAAAGGCAGCCAAGAGTTCACTGATGAGCAAATCATTGAGCGTATGATGGTTCCTTTATGCATTGAAACTGTTCGTTGTCTGGAAGATGGCATTGTTGATACAGCGGCTGAGGCTGACATGGGTCTTATTTTCGGTATTGGATTCCCTCCATTCCGAGGTGGTGCACTTCGTTATATCGATTCGCTCGGTATCGAAGCGTTCAATAAGATCGCTGACAAATATGCTGATCTAGGTGCTCTTTATACTCCAACTGCGGGTATGAGAGAAATGGCTAAAACTGGCAAAAAGTTTTTCGGCTAATTGCTGAAACAGAATCGAACGGAGAATATCTATGAGTCTTAATCCAAAAGATGTTGTCGTCATCGATGCGGTACGTACTCCGATGGGACGTGCCAAAAATGGCTGTTTCCGCAATGTACGTGCTGAAACGCTATCGGCGACTTTGATTGATGCGATTTTTGATCGCAATCCAAAACTAAACCCTAATGACGTTGAAGACGTTATCTGGGGTTGTGTAAACCAAACAATGGAGCAGGGTTTTAATGTTGCTCGCCAAATTTCATTGCTGACTAAAGTTCCTCATGCTGCAGGCGCACAAACGGTTAACCGTTTATGTGGTTCTGCTATGAGTGCTATTCATACTGCTGCACAAGCAATTCAAACCGGTAACGGAGACGTGTTTGTTGTGGGTGGTGTTGAGCATATGGGTCATGTATCTATGACTAAGGGCTTTGACCACAACCCGGCAGCAAGTAAATACTCTGCAAAAGCATCTAACATGATGGGCTTAACTGCTGAAATGTTAGCTAAAATGCACGGTATTTCTCGTGAAATGCAAGATGAGTTTGGTGCAAGGTCTCACCGTCTAGCGCATGAAGCTACATTGGAAGGCCGTTTCAAAAATGAAATCGTCCCAGTTGAAGGTCATGATGAGAATGGTTTTAAGGTTTTAATTGAAACTGATGAAACTATTCGTCCAGAAACAACAGCTGAGTCACTTGGTAAGTTGCGTCCTGCTTTTAACCCTAAAGGTGGTACAGTAACAGCAGGTACCTCTTCACAGTTGACAGACGGTGCAGCAGCAATGGTTCTGATGTCTGCAGAAAAAGCAGAAGCGCTAGGTCTTAAGCCACGCGCTAGAATCGTGTCTATGGCTGTTGCGGGTTGCGATCCTGCTATCATGGGGTATGGCCCTGTGCCTGCAACTAAGAAAGCACTTAAGCGTGCTGGCTTAACAGTTGAAGATATTGATTTTTGGGAATTGAACGAAGCATTTGCTGGTCAGTCACTTCCTGTCATGAAAGATCTTAAATTACTGGATGTAAAAGATACCAAAGTTAACTTGAATGGCGGTGCGATCGCATTAGGTCACCCACTAGGTTGTTCAGGGGCTCGTATCTCGACAACGTTGTTGAATGTACTTGAAGACAAAGGCGGTAAATATGGTGTATCTACCATGTGTATCGGTTTAGGTCAGGGTATAACGACTATTTGGGAACGCTTGTAAAACTTAGCGTTTAAGAATAAAAAAACCGCGGCTTAGCTGCGGTTTTTTTATTCTAAGATTTCACCTAAAGCACTATCTTCATCTTCTGTAATACCTTCACTTTTTTTAATAAAGTTTTTTAAATTACTCGTTTTACCGGTTCGTTTTACTTCTTGAATTCTATCGCTTAATTCTTTAATTCTTTCATTCTTAAACTTAGTGCTAATATTAGATTTTTTGATAACTTGAATTGCCTGCTTTATATACAGCTGGTAGGGCGTAATATTATTTTGCTCTGCAAAGCAGTCAGCTTGATATAAGTACGTATTTGTTGATAGCTCATGCTGCAGCTTTTGAACTTGAACTTGTAATTCTTGATGTTTTGCAGGATTAAGGTCTCCCTTGTTTCGAAATAAATCAAATAACTTACTAAGCTGAGAAAGTTGAGATTGTATTGATGCTAACTCTGAATCTGATCTTGCCCAACAATATACTTCATTAGGGCGTTGCTCACCTTTATATTCATTGAGTTTATTGTTTTGTGTGCTTAAATGGCTTTGTAGTTGCCTGTCATCAGGGTTTAGCCTGGCAGCACTGGAAAGCGCATTGATGACTAATATTTGCAATTGAGTTATTAAGCCGTATTGTTCGTCTATCTGTAATAATACTGATATATAAGATAAAGCCTCATCAGCTTGCTGTTGATAGCGTTTAACCATTTGCTTTTTTTTCTTTAAGGCTTGTTGCCTAGAATAACTAATCGCGCTGACAATGAATGAGCCTATGATCAAGGCGGCAATTAAAGCGATAATAAAGGTAGGATGCATTCTTTCTAAATCCAAATGAGTCATTTTGAGTGTAGCAAATGGTTTAGAAAGTACGTCTATTTTATTCAAAATTCAGAAAAAAATATTGCAATCACTTGACCCATTGGCTACAAATCAATATATATGTCCGCTTATATTATATTGAATGCCTTACTAATTCTTATTTTTTGAATTTAAATTTTAAATTATCTGACTGTTTTTTTGGAGTTTTATGGGTAAGTCCCTTGTAATTGTCGAGTCACCTGCGAAGGCTAAAACCATCAATAAATATCTTGGTAGCGATTTTATTGTCAAATCCAGTGTGGGTCACATTCGTGATTTACCTACTTCAGGGAGTGGCTCAACAAGCACACCGCAGGAAAGGGCAAAACAGGCTGCTGCAACTCGAAAAATGAGTCCTGAAGAAAAAGAAGTACATCGAGCCCGTAAATCTAAAGAACAGTTAATCGCCAGGATGGGGGTTGACCCAGATCATAACTGGGCTGCTCGCTATGAAATATTACCTGGAAAAGAAAAAGTTGTTTCTGAATTGCAAAAACTAGCCAAGTCTGCGGACCAGATTTTTCTCGCAACGGATTTGGATAGAGAAGGAGAGGCCATCGCCTGGCATCTTAAAGAAGCCATTGGTGGGGATGATTCGCGTTATCGAAGGGTCGTATTTAACGAAATTACTAAAAAAGCAATTCAAGAGGCGTTTTCTGCACCTTCTCAGCTAGACCAGGCCCGTGTTGATGCACAACAAACGCGAAGATTTTTAGATCGAGTTGTTGGTTTTATGGTATCACCATTATTATGGGCAAAAGTGGCCAGGGGTTTATCCGCAGGTCGAGTTCAGTCAGTGGCTGTTCGCTTGATAGTGGATAGAGAAAAAGAGATTCGGGCATTCATTCCTGAAGAATATTGGGACTTATTCGCAGACTTAATGTCTTCAGGAAAAACGAACACTCGATTTCAAGTAAACCGCTTTGATGGCAAAGCTTTTCGTCCGGTAAATGAAAGTGAAATTAAAAACCATTTAGCCTATTTAGAAAAGTCAGCCTATGCAGTTACCAAAAGAGAAGATAAGCCTACTTCATCAAAGCCAAATTCACCACTCATTACCTCCACACTGCAGCAGGCTGCGAGCACGCGCTTAGGCTTTAGTGTGAAGAAGACCATGATGTTAGCGCAACGCCTTTATGAGGCTGGCTATATCACGTATATGAGAACCGACTCGACCAACTTAAGTGCCGATGCAGTCGAGGCATGTCGTGACTATGTATCTAAGCGCTTTGGTAAACAATATATCCCAGAGGAACTTCGTCGCTATTCTAGTAAAGAAGGGGCACAAGAGGCTCACGAGGCGATCAGGCCGTCGGATGTAAATACATTATCTACTGCTATTTCTGGTTTGGAAAAAGACGCTGAGAGGCTCTACGAGCTTATTTGGAAAACATTTGTCGCATGTCAGATGACCGATGCACAGTTTCTAAGTTCATCGATAGAAGTGACGGCAGGAGATTATCAGTTACGAACACGTGGCAGGGTATTAAAGTTTGATGGCTTCTTAAAGGTATTACCCGTCTCTTCCAAAAAGGATGAAGATGTATTATTGCCTGATATAAAAGTAGGCGAAACCCTGACCTTAAAGCAATTAGATCCAAAACAGCATTTTACCAAGCCAAGCGCTCGTTATTCAGAAGCCGCTCTAGTTAAAGAACTTGAAAAAAAGGGTATAGGGCGTCCTTCAACGTATGCAGCCATTATTTCCACTATTCAAGACCGAGGTTATGTGCGTCTAGAAAATAAGCGATTCTATGCTGAAAAAATGGGTGATATCGTCACCGATAGGTTGGTGGAATCCTTTGATGATTTAATGGATTACAGCTTTACTGCGCAAATGGAAGAAAAACTAGATGAAATTGCCGAAAATAAGCAAGATTGGAAAACGGTACTCGATCAGTTTTACAAAGGCTTTTCTGACAAGCTGGTAAAGGCTCAATCTTTACAAAATGGCATGCGTGAAAATGCGCCCACTGAAACAGATATACCCTGTCCTGCGTGTGGTAGAAAAATGCAGATTAGAACTGCAAGTACAGGTGTTTTTCTCGGCTGTTCGGGTTATGCCTTACCACCAAAAGAACGCTGTAAGTCTACCATAAACCTAGTGTCAGGGGATGAAATCGCCAGCGCAGATGATGACGAGGGTGAGTCAAAACTGCTGCGGAAAAAACGCCGCTGTAAGCTTTGTGCAACCGCAATGGATAGCTATTTAATTGATGAGACCCGTAAGCTTCATGTGTGTGGTAACAACCCTGATTGTTCTGGTTTTGAAGTAGAATTAGGTGAATATAAAATTAAAGGTTATGACGGCCCAGTTTTGGAATGCGACAAATGTGAATCTGAAATGCAACTTAAAACAGGCCGTTTTGGGAAGTATTTCGGTTGTACCAATGAAACCTGTAAAAATACTCGGAAATTACTTCGAAGTGGAGATCCAGCGCCACCAAAAATGGATCCCGTTCCCATGCCTGAATTACCGTGTGAAAAAGTAGAGGACACATATATACTACGTGATGGTGCTGCCGGACTATTTTTAGCAGCCAGTAAATTTCCTAAAAACCGGGAAACTCGTGCGCCACTTGTAACAGAATTATTGGCGCATAAAGATGAGATTGACCCTAAGTATGATTTCCTTTTCTCTGCTCCGGTTAAAGACAAAGCAGGTAACCCCGCTATTGTTCGGTTTAGTCGTAAGACAAAAGAACAATATGTAATGTCCGAAATAGAAGGCAAAGCATCGGGTTGGACGGCTTATTACGAAGGTAACAAATGGATTCAATCAGAACCCAAAGCCAAGAAAGCCAAGAAAGCCACAAAGGCGAGTTCAGCAAAAGCCAAGAAAAAATAAGCTTTAATTGCTTGGCTAAGAAATATATTAACTAGATAAGGGCTGAAATTGTTAGCCTTTATCTTTATAGCGCATAAGCAAACTTGAAGTATCCCATTTATTGCCCCCCATGTTTTGAACATCCGCATAAAATTGATCTATGATGGCCGTCACAGGAAGTCGTGCTTTCAGTCCCCTTGCTTCGTTTAAGCATATTCCTAAATCTTTTCTCATTAAATCAACGGCGAAGCCATGATTGTAATTATTTTCGATCATTGTCTTTGCGCGATTATCCATCTGCCAGGATTGCGCAGCGCCTTGCGAAATTGCATCGATGACTTTTTGACTATCCAATCCAGCTTTTTCTGCAAAATGAAGTGCTTCAGCTAAACCTTCTATCACGCCGGCAACAGCAATTTGATTCGCCATTTTTGTGAGTTGGCCAGCACCGGCTTCGCCTTGGTAAGAGATGTTTTTCGAATACAGGCCTATTAGTTCTTTGGCTTTATCAAAAGCCTCTTCTGAGCCGCCACACATAATACTAAGTTGACCGTTGATGGCGCCTTGTTCTCCGCCAGAGACCGGTGCATCTAGCCATAGCACGCCTTTTTCAGAGGCAGCGGCACTGATTTTCTGTGCTATATTTGCAGACGACGTGGTATGATCTATCAAGATCGAGTCTGCTGAAATTTGGTTAACGAAACCGCTTTCGCTTAAATACAGCGACTTAAGGTCATCATCGTTGCCAACGCAGGTAATAATGGCATAGGTGTCTTTTGGAAGCGCATCAAGTGATTGTAAAGCTTGTCCTTGATATTCAGATAACCACTTTTCGGTTTTTTCAGGACTTCTATTGTAAACATATAGGCTATACGTTTTTGATAAAAAGCCTGCCATGGGGTAGCCCATTCTACCTAGGCCGATAAATAAAACTTTTTTTCGCATGACGTTATCTTCTATTTTATGAGTCAATGTCTTCTATTTTTAGGGGAAGGCTTATAGTAAAAATACTCCCCTGATTTTTTATACTTGCAACTTTAATGTCACCTTTGTGTTTTTCAACGACTACCTTTACAAAGTTTAGACCTAGGCCAGCACCTTTATTGCCAGTCACTTCTGAGTTTTTTTGTCTATGAAACCGTTTAAATATATGTGGTAATTCTTGCTCTTCAATACCGTAACCTTGGTCTGATATGTTTATATCTAAGCTGTTGGGCTTTGCGCTTAACTCAATGATTACTTTTGTGTTTTCAGGGCTATATTTAATTGAGTTGGATAGCAGGTTGGTCAGCATTCTTTCTATTAGCTCAGCGTTACCTTTGATCCAGATTGGCTCAAGCTCTTCAATATGAATGTCCATGTGTTTTGCTGAGGCTTGAGCAATAACAGAGTCAATACTATTTTCAATCGTATTAATTATGTCGAATTCATAAAATTGTTGTTCTGATATTTGTTCTGCACGGGTTATTTGTAAAAATTGGTCAGATAAGCTGAGGCTGCGTTTGGCATGGTGCGCCAGCTTATCAATAATGTTCGGATCCAAGGATGCATTTTGCTCGGTCAAGGTA
Organism: uncultured Oleiphilus sp.; assembly: GCA_963974595.1. Lineage (GTDB taxonomy): Bacteria > Pseudomonadota > Gammaproteobacteria > Pseudomonadales > Oleiphilaceae > PZPK01. Next base: position 61,396 of record CAXBDA010000002.1, read on the forward strand.
TTTAACATAGCAAGCTGAGAGACAAGAGGAGAGCGAACATCATGTGACAAAAAGTCGATTAACTGGTTTTTTTCACGCTGTTGTTCTCGAATAGAGGTGATGTCGGAGAACGTGAGCATGAGGCCTGAGTCGCTTTTTTCATCGACAACAAAGGGAGAACAATGAATTAATATATCTTTCTGATTAAGCTGAACTTCAACATTTATGTGCTTGCCTTGCATTAAAGAGGTAGACATTTTTTCATTTAATTCATTAAATATGCCAAGATCAAAAAGCGAGTGAATTGAACGGCCAACCAATGATTCGTCTTCCTTGAACCAAACTTGTGCATGACTATTTGAAAATACAATAATGCCAAGAGGGTCAGTTACGATCACCGCATTCGGTATTTCTTCAAAACCCTTAGAGATAAAAGTCCGCATGTCTTGCATAGAACTGATAGCATCGCGTACTTGAGAAATTCTATTGGCTATTTTTTCGTAAGAGTGTTTTTTGTTGGATGTGCTTTTATCGTCTAATTTCAGCTTATCTAAGTAGTTATGTATATCCTCTAAATTAGCCTTAGCGTGCCATTCGAAACCAATAAAGAAGTCGGCATCTAAGTTTTGGTTACTACGCTTACTTAAATAAAAAGTACTAATGTTGCCATGATGGCGCCATTTTTGATGAGTATCATTAAATTCAAGTTTCTCATTGGCATGATCTGACTTGGTTAACACGGATTTATTTTTAAATAGAATGAATTCTTGTGGCTTTAGCAAGGATTTTAAACTGGAAAAAAGAATCTCAGCACTATGTTGGCGGGTATCTCGAAATACAATGGCAGGCTCATTTTGCAGTTTTTCCAGCTCATTGTTCAAGAAACCATTTAAATGGCGCATTCGTTGCCAACTCCATAAGGGATAAGCGAGCAATATGCCAATAACGCTATTAATTGGGGGGAACCATGTATCATCTAAGGCTAGAAGGCCATAGCTGAAGAGTAATACCATACCAACTAATAATATGCTGAATGGCATAACAAGTGTGGGTTTCAGTCTCGGGAAAACTAGTATAGGAATTAAAATAAACGCAAAGGTTAATAGGTAGGCCCAGAGTTTATCGACTGGTGTAATGGCTGTCTGGGTAATTAGTGCAGAGTATGCATTTGCATGTAGCTCAACACCTGACATTGGATTAGTTACTTGAGAAACCGGAGTGGGGATGATGTCTCCAAGACCTGGAGCCGTTGCACCAATTAATACAGTTTTGTCTCTGAAAGCGTCTGCAGGAATCTGGTTAAGCATAACATCGACATAACTATAACTTGGAAAAGTACCGCTTGGGCCTGCAAAGGGAATTAAACGATATTGTGTATTAACGGATATGTAAGGTGCTGAATTTAGATTCTCATGCTTTCTAAGGTATTGGATCATGGGATTAATTTCACTTGCCATGGCCATAGATAAGCTAGGCCAATAAGCATCGCCAACGCCTGTATTTAGATACAGCCCTCGTGCCAATCCATCTTGATCCAAGTCCACATGGACATGCCCCATTGCTTTGGCCGCATTGACTAAAGAGGGAATCGGCAGTATCTCGACTAACGTGCCGTCACGTGTCAGTGCTTGAAGATGAAGAGGCAGCAGCACGTTGCCATTATTTTTAATTGCTTTTGCTAACAGTTCGTCATCTTCGGGGTGCGTTCTGCTACTTTCAGAAAATAAAATATCTAAGGCAATAAGTGCAGTATTATAGGTAGTAAGCTTATCTATTAGCTGGGCATGCAGTGCGCGTCGCCATGGCCACTGACCAATGCTACTTAGGCTTTTTTCATCAATAGCGATAATAACTGTATTTTCTTCAACTGGTGCTTTATTGAACGTGATCGCCGTATCGTAAGCGAGTAAGTCCAAGCGTTTTGCTGCCTGTGAATAGACCAAAAAACCACTAATCAGGATCAAAAAAAAGGTTAGTAAGTACTGCTCATAAGGTCGTGGTTCATCGAAGTTATTGGCCATAAATTAGTCGTCAGGCTATGTTTTGTGGTTGCATTTATTTAGGCTCGATAAGGATTTCTTGGATAGGCCCAAACTTTGAAGAATATAAATTGTTGCCAATGCCTTTGACACGCGCATAGTACCGTTTCCCTGGATTAAGCAATAAATGTGCTCGTGGTTTGTTTAACTTTTCTTCTTTCAGCGTGGTAGAAAAATCGATTCTATCTGAAACCTGAAGAATGTAACCTTTTGCATTGGCAACAGGAGACCAGAATAAACCGACTTGTTTATCTAGGTAGTTAACACTTAATATTTGAATGGGTGGCAGCCAACCTTTAACATTAAACTTATAACTGTCACTAAAGCTTAATTCAGTATTATTAGTTAAGCTTGCAATTCGCCAAAAATATTGTCCTGGTATTAAAGGGGCTTTTAAGGTGACTTCATTTGTTTTTGAGAATTCATTTTCAGTAATTAAAGCGGCGAACTCTTTATCAAGCGCAATATCTAAACGACTCAATACCTGAGTTGAGGTTTTTAGTGGATAATCCCATGAGAATGAAGGTGTCGATTCCTCTACAATCGCACCATCCAAGGGTCCCAGTAACTGCACTTTTACAGCGCCAATATCAACTGATAACTTACTGACAGTGTCTGTGCCTTTGTAACCGCTTGAATTTATACTTCGCACGGCAAGTTCGTAATCACCATTTTTAATCTGATCGATTTCTAGGCTGGTATCATTTTGTGTATTGCGTTGAATTAGTTTCCCATCTTTATTATTTTCAGTTAATTGAACTTGGTAAGCGCTGGCATCTCTACTCTTTTCCCATTTTATTGTTACGGGTAGTTTATTTATTTTTTCTTGAGCAACCTGAGTTTTGGGTGGCGCGGGGAGATCAATGATTTCTATGAGTGGGCTACCATCTTTTATGGTCGCGCCTTTTCCGGCATTGACCATAACTTGACCGTGTTTACCTGAAAATTCAACCGTACCTTCAAGGACTTCTAATTGTGTTTGTTTTTCTGTGCTATGCAATCTAAATTCAGTCCCTCTTACAGCGGCAACAGCAGACGGCGTTTTAATTTCATATCTCGAGCCTTTAACAAGAGGGGGAATGTCCGTTGTCAGAGAGCCTCTTTTTAAACGAAGTCGTGTATCGACCATGCCGGTTTTTCCGAAGTGGGAAAGTTTGTTAAAAACAAGGTTTGAATTTTCTTCTAAACGGATAGTGGAACTGTCGGCAAACTCAATGACAACATTACCCTTACGTGTTGCAATTTCATCACCGACTCGAATAAGCATGTCTTGCTTGAGTATTTCATAACGGCTTGAACTGGCTTTTTTGATCTGTACGCTGCCTGTTAAGGTCATTACCTTTGCTGGTTTTGGCTGATGTTTTAGCCAGTGCATAGGTATTTTTACAATAGAGCCAGGAGCAATGTTTGCAAGTTGATCAATTCGGTTGTGCTTAACGACATCACTCCAGGTATATTTATGGTTGAGCAAGCTTAAGCTGATTTCTTGGAGTGTATCACCAGGACGAAGTGTGTAGTGCCATTCTTCCATGCCATTGTCTTTTGCATGAGAAGTCCCCGCGTTGGAAAAAACAAGCATAGCAATACATAGAAACTGAAGTACAAATAAGCTAATTACCGGGCGTTTTATGGTAGTTAATCTAGTCAGCTTTAAGACATTTAAAGTTTGCATTCAGTTTTCTCTATGGCGTTAAGTATTATTCAGAGACCCTTTCTAACCGGTAGCCGTGCTGGTAAACCGTTTTTACTCTAAAACCATTTTCCGGTTTTATATTGAGCTTTCTGCGCAATCGACTGACATGTGTATCGACAGTTCGGGTATTTATATCCATCGAAATTCCCCAGACTCGCTCCAGGAGGAAGTCTCTGGAAAGTAAACGGCCTATGTTTTGAAACATAAAAACCGCGAGGTCAAAGTCTTTGTCAGTTAGCGTTACTAATTCACCAGAAACTGCAATGGTTCGTTTGCTGATGTTAATATCATAAGGGCCAATAACAAGGTTTTCCTGTTCTTCTGTTTCATTGCCGATACGCCTGCTTAAGGCGGTTAATCGTGCTTTTAGCTCGCCAGCTCTTGCCGGTTTAACGAGGTAGTCATCAGCACCGACTTCAAGAGCGGTAATAATATCAGCCTCGCTGTCTCTGGACGTTAAGAAAATAACGGGGATGCGCCAATTAAGCTGTGACCTGATTGTTTTAAGTACTTCTGTCCCTTCGGTATCAGGAAGCTGCCAGTCAAGAATGAGTAAATCATAGCTATTATGTAGCACCGCATATATGAAAGACTTTCCTGTATGAAAATATTCACAATTATGTTGTGCCTTCACAAGTAGATCGCTCAAGCTTTTTGCTTGATCAATTTCATCTTCTAATAACGCAATTTTCATCCACATCACCTAAAAATAAGTATTTATTCCCCGTTAATTTAGTGTAGATGATTTTTTGATATTTTCTTTTTAAAATGAATGACTAATATCATCCTTGCAGAATAATGTTTATAAGTCATCCTTATCTATGTGATACTTTGTAAGCATTTATTAAGTAAGGGTGATCTACATCGTAGTCGTAAGCTGATAAGATTAAATTTATTGTCTTTGGCTGTTAAATTGAATGGTATAAAAAAGTTTTTGGGGCTTTAAGTTTATGAGTAGAGAAGAAGCTATACGGCGCGTATTAAGTAATAATTTTAGATGCGACTACCTAGAAGTTCTTAATGAAAGTCACCAACACAGTGTACCTGAAAATTCTGAAACACATTTTAAAGTCACCATCGTGTCAGAGGATTTTATAGATAAGTCAAAAGTATCACGGCACCAATCCATTTATGCGCTAACGCAAAAAATGATGGCAGAGGGTTTGCATGCCTTGGCTTTACATACATACGTACCAAGCGAATGGCAAACGATAAATAGCCTTTCACCAATATCACCTAATTGTATGGGTGGCTCAAAGAGCGTTAATCACTAGGACTATTTTATGAGTCAGTTTTTCCAGATTCACCCAGAAAACCCACAAGCTCGTTTGATCAAACAATCGGTTGAAATTATAGAGAAGGGCGGTGTTGTGGCGTATCCAACAGACTCTGCTTATGCTTTGGGGTGTCATTTGGGTGATAAACGAGCAGCGGATAAAATCAGGCAGATTCGTCGGCTTAATGAAAAGCATAATTTCACGCTTATTTGTCGTGACTTATCTGACATCGCGTTGTATGCAAAGCTGGATAACTCTCAATATCGTCAAATTAAAGCCCACACGCCTGGGCCTTATACCTTTATTCTCGATGCAACGAGTGAAGTGCCAAGGCGCTTAATGAACCCCAAGCGTCGACAAATTGGTATCCGCATACCGAATAATTTAATTGCCTTAGCGCTGCTTGAAGAGCTTGGTCAGCCCATTATGAGTACCACGCTTATTTTGCCTGGTGACGATGTACCAATGACGGATCCTTATGAAATTCGGTCGATGCTCGAACATACGCTGGATCTCGTAATAGATGGTGGTTTTTGTGGTTTTGAGCCAAGCTCTGTCGTTGACCTTTCTACGGAGCAGGCATCAATTATTCGAAGAGGTTGTGGTGATGTTTCTGCTTTTGAATAGCTTATGCGTTTAGCACAAAATTAAAGTTATTCGGACTGATTGCTTCGGTATTTAGATCGGCTTTGCCAGGGTTTGTATTTTTGAGTGCTTCATATCTGTGTGCAATGTCATTTAGTTTGTTAAATTCATTTTGATCACTGATAAGTGAATTAAACAGTGTATTTTGTACGCCATACACTTTAGAAATTTTAACGACGTTATCCACATATTTTAGAGTAGGTTCTTGCTGACTTAATTTATCAAATGAAGATTTGAATAATTTATTGTTGTTTAAATCCTGATTCAATTTTTCTAAATCTGAGGCAAGTAAAGAGCCTTGAAGTTCTATTTTTCCAAACGCATCTTTTTGAATCGCAAGCCTTGTATTAGGGTTTAGCTTATATTCCGCCAACTTATTTTTTAAGGTCTCATTTATAAAGGTTTTCTCTTGCCCTAATTCACCTTTAAAGCTTTCTACTTTCACTTTTTTTATCGGGTTAGCATTTTGCTGCATAAGTAATGTGACTGCATCATCCGTCAAAATTTTACGTTGCTTATCTTGAGGTGCCTGGTCCTGAGAATTACTTTGTTGCTTCGCTTCTTGTTGTTTTAGCTGCTGGGGGATCTGAAGAGCTTGCTCTGTTGTAAGTTGAGACATAATTTTGACCTTTTATCCTTAGCTCGGGCAATCTCTGTCCGGTTTTTGACACATGGTTTCGTATATAAGTGATTATGCAAAGCCGATACCAACCTTAAGTTTCGCTATTGATTATATTTATGTTCTAAATGAGAGGCGAGGGTAGAGCGCTAAGTAGTGGCAGCTTGCCTTCCATAGTCTACAATTTGTTTATCGCGCTCATCCGCTGTGAATTTGATTACGCACAGCACAGATATATTAACTATCTAATCGGTTTAAAGTATGCCCTCAAAAAGTCAGTACAGACCTCCGCTTCTCCCTTACTTCTTGACGTTAGTCACGACACTTCTGTGTTTTTTTATAGAAACTGAATTGATATTTATCCCCGTTGTTATCACGGGAATGGTATGGGCATGGAATAATTATGCTTTATTTAAGAAGTACTCAACTTATAGTGATAAAAGTGTTGTTGAATTAGATCAAGAAGATATCTCTCAATTTAAAGAGGAGGTTTATCAATGTATAAGTGGTCTTTTGAAGACGAATAATGAGCAGGCAATCAAAATAAAAAAACAGACTAATGAAAGTGTGGAGGCATTGACGACTAGTTTTACGGGCATTTCAAATAAATCTGATAGCCAGCGTTCTACATTATTAGATATTGTTAACTTGGTGCATGGTAATAATTCTGGCAGCTCTAAAGGAGCAGATAATGAAATGTGCTTAAAAGAGTTTGCAAGTGACTTAATGGCTATTATTGATCAATACGTCGGTTTATTGGTTCAAGTAAGCGAAAAAAGTATTTCAGCCGTTCATAAAATTCAAGATATGTCGTCTTATTTTGAGCAAACATTTTCGCTATTGGGTCAGATTCGAGGTATTGCGGATCAAACCAATTTACTGGCATTAAATGCCGCTATTGAAGCAGCAAGAGCTGGTGACGCAGGGCGTGGGTTTGCAGTTGTTGCAGATGAAGTGCGTACACTTTCACATAATTCCAATATATTGAACGATAAAATATTTGAAACATCAGAAAATACAAAAGTGGCTATTCAGGATGTCAGTAATGTTGTGGCTGATATTGCATCTCTTGATATGAATATGGCCATTAATGCCAAAACTAAAGTGGATGCTATGTTGCTTCATTTGGAAACAAATAATGAAAAAATTGAATCTGCAATGGATGAAGCCTCTAAGCAAACTAACGACTTAAAGTCGGATGTTGCAAATGCTGTGAGAACGTTACAATTTGCTGATTTAATTAGTCACGATATTAAAAACACTATGAACATAAATCAGCAGCTACTGGATAGGCTACAAAGCTTAAAGCAAGCAGATAATTACCTTGCTGTCAGTTCAATAAGTGAGTTGCTTCGTGAGATTAAGTTTGAGAAGGTAGCTGTCGAGCGCGATATAAACGGTAAAGCTGAACAATCTGATGTTTCTTTATTTTGATTTTGTATTTATAGAAGAATAGTTTTGAAAATACTTATTGTAGACGATCAGCCATCTAATCGACTAATTGCCAAGTACCTAGTCGAATCTGAAGGACATACCTGCATTGAAGCTGAAGATGGTCAAGATGCAATAGAGAAATTCATGCAGCAGGATCCTGACCTTGTTTTGATGGATATTATGATGCCCAGAATGGATGGCTATGAATCTGCGTGTTACATTAAAAAAAATGCCCTTGATAACCATGTACCTATTATATTCTTAACAGCTAAGCATGATGAAAATTCATTGTTAAAGTGTCTAGAATGCGGTGGGGATGATTATCTAATAAAGCCAATTAATGGCACTTTGCTAAAAGCTAAAATTCGTGCCCACTCTCGAACGCTGGAACTCACGCAGCAGATTCATGCGAAAAACTCAGAACTTTCTCTCGTTCATGCAAGCTTAACGAGAGAGCATGAAATGGGTTGTCATGTCTTATCCCATTCACTAGAGAGAAATTTAAAAAACTGCCCTAATATTCGACAATATATGTCTTCGATGTCTACTTTTAATGGTGATATAAGTTTAATTGCTGAGAATCCAAATGGTGGTTTATATGTCTTTCTTGGTGACTTTACGGGGCATGGCCTTTCCGCTGCCATGGGTACTATTCCGCTTTCACAATTATTCTTTTCTATGTGTGAGAAGGGGTGTTCCATTTCTGATATAACCACTCAGATGAATCAAACCTTAAAAACATTTTTACCAGAATATATGTTTTGTGCTGCCACTTTAATTCATTTGTTTGAACGAGGTGATAGTGCGCATATCTGGACAGGAGGTCTTCCTGACGCTTATGTCGTCAGACCCGGTGTTGGGATTGTTCAAACCATTAAATCCAATAATATGCCTTTGGGTATTCTTAGTAAGGATGTATTTAAGAGTGAACCCAGATTTTATAGTTTTGAAAACGCAGACAAGTTAGTGCTGATGTCAGATGGCATCTTAGAAGCGACTTGCCCTTTTAGCATGGAAATGTTCGGCGAAACTCGTTTGAGACAAGCTCTTGAATCAAACCATCACGATGCTTTTAAAGGGCTCATTGATGCATACCATGAATATGTTGGTGAGCAGCAGGAGCAAGGAGATGATATTTCATTAATCGAGCTGAGTGCTGAAGCTTACGAGGTGAAAAATACCGGGGGTTTAAGCGTATTGCCTGAGGCTTTTTCAAGTTTTATTCCATGGAACATATCGCTCATGATCTGCCCGGACGATATAAGATCATTAGATGTTGTAAAAAATATTGTAAGTTTATTGCCTAGCTCAATTCGTATATTTTATAGCGTTGATGTCTTAAGGACTATCTTATCCGAGCTGTTTTCTAATGCTTTAGAGCATGGTTTATTAAAACTCTCTTCTAATATAAAAGAAGGGCATGACGGCTTTGTCAATTATTATCAGTTGCGTGAAGACAGGCTAAGCAGCCTTGAAGAGGGCTATATAAAAATCAATATTTCAACATATCGGTTTGATGATGAAATTAAGCTTAAACTTAGCCTTGAAGATAGTGGTAATGGTTTTGATGTGCAACAAGAGGTTTTGCATAAATCGAGTGCAGGCCAACTGTGGGGGCGTGGTATAGAGTTGGTTCGATCATTAAGTGAAGAGTTGATCTATTCGAACCAAGGCAGGAAAGCCGAAGCTATAGTAGGCTTTAAGTGGCCGCTACTCTGAGTGATAAAAAAGGAAAATATCAACAAGTTGGTCAGGTATTACTTCTTCAAACTGAGCCATTAATTTACTGTTAGCTCTAATGTCTTCAAATTCATCAGATTCAAATAAGCCAGAAAGAGCCATGATAGGTAAGAGGAGTTCGGCAGCGATATCTTCTCCTTTAGTAAACCAGATTTTTTCATTGCTGAAAAAACCCTCTAAAAAACCACTACACCAGCTTTCAAGACAAGCATCATAATGAATGCCTTCTTCATTTTCATACTCTTCCGTGTAAGGAAGGTTAATATCAGATTCTTCTAGAAGTTGAGCTTTAATGGATTGAGTTAATTCTTTGATGAGTTCTTCGAGAAAGAGTTCATCTGCTTCAGGTAAAATAGGTTTTTCATGGCCAAAAGTAATTTCAATTATTTTATTAGTATTAAGCTGAATTGGGCCGACGACAGCAGAGCACAGCAAGCCATGAAGGCCAAAATAATCAAGCGCTTCTTCGGTTACTTCCTCAGAAAAAAGAATATCTTCTAATTTTTCAATCGTTTCTGGTGATAGGGTCATGATAGGTCTTCTAGGGTTGGTTGCTGAATACTGAAAGTGAAGTATAAGTTGAGATAGCAAAAGGAGTATATAAAGGTTCTATAATAAAAGTGCCTTATTCGCTTTTATCAAAGCGAATAAGGCACTGGCTTTATTTGATGCTAAATAGCTATTTTAAGCATCGGTTTTTATATCTGGTTTGCTCATCGCACCTGTATTTTCACTAGTTGATTCTTTCAAATCAGCCTTTGTTTCAACAGGCTTAGTGGGGGCTTCGGTTTCTTTAGCTAAACTGCTTTGTTCTGCTGATGGAGTGGAAGATCTTGGCTCATCACTTGATAACACTTCTTTTTTAGCTCGAGGATCATTGTGCGCACGAGCCGGACGAGTCGTTCTTCTTTTTCGAGCAGGACGAGCAGCAGGTGCTGTTTCTTTAGTATCAGTGTCAGTTGATGATGTGGTTTTAGGCTTAACTTGCTCAGGCTTAGGCTCACTTTTTGTTGCGCCATCGTTAGAAGAGGCGTTAGTTTCATTACTCTTTGGAGTAGATTTTGCTGAGGCTTCTTCTACAGTACTTGAGTTAGTTTTTGTCGTGCTTGCATCTTTCGGTGCTCGGTCAGTACGATTTCTTCTTGGGTTTCTGCTTCTTGGGCGTTTAGGCGATTTTGCTTCAGACTCACTATCAACTTGACCAGCTTTAGGCTCTTTTTCAGCCGCTTGTTCTGTTGACTTTAGAATCTCGGTTTTGGGGTCCGCAGTGCTTTGTTTTTCAGCTTTAGCAAGGTTGCTTGCGAGTTTGTCTGTTAATTCTTTATTCGAATCTTGAGACCTTGAAAGCTCACTTACATTACTCGTTTGAGTATCCTCAGTATTGCTAGGTGGCTTAGTGCTCACAACATCCACTTTTGCAGGTTGTTCAAGTTTCGCCTTTGTTGGTATTTCATTTATTGCTTGAACCGGCTGTGCCGCTTGCTTTAACTCAGGCGTTTCTGATTTTTCAGTCGGTGCAGGTACTCTTACCTGACCATTGTCTTCATGTCTTTGATTGCTGATAACCGGCTTTTGCTTATCTTCATATTTTTTTGCAGGTTTAGAGCTGTTCCTATTACGTCTTTTGCTTTGTTGATCAGCATTTGTCGAATTAGATGAGCTATTTGAGTTGTCATTTTTACTTGGTAATTGAGAGCGACTCCCTTTGTTGTCAGCGTGGCGGTTATCAGTCGACTGTTGATTATGTCTTTTGCCGCGATTCCCTTGGTTCTGGTCATTACTTTGATTGTTTCTTGGAGGTCTATTCTGATTGTTGTTTCTATTATTGCTGCGATTATGCGGTGCACTGCTATTCGATGCGCTACGGTTGGCAGATGTTTGTGTGCTGCGTTTTTGATTTCTTGGTGGCGTTTCTTTAGCGATACTCGCTGTTTTTTCTTCACTGCTAAATATTGCCGAAAGTTTTGATTTAAGACGCGCCATCATCCCCACTTCTTCTGTAGAAGATGCTGTAGGCACTTTTTTTGTTTCAGTTTGAGGCGCTGGCGTGGTGTGCATGACAGACTTAACGGCTGCCTCTTCTCTAACAAATTCCCGGACATGAGCAGCAGGGTGAACAGCGTCTTCTTGTGCTTCTGCTTTAATGGTGTAACTACTCTGATCTTCTCCGGTGATTTCCTCGTCTCTAAGCCTCTTCAGCTCATACTGAGGTGTATCCATTGCGGAATTTGGAATAATAACAACACGAACTGATTGACGTTTTTCTATTTCAATAATCTGTGAGCGTTTCTCATTAAGTAAGAATGTAGCAACAGGGACAGGTAAAATAGCTTGGACTTCAGCTGTTTTTTCTTTTGATGATTCTTCGTAAATTAACCGCATGATCGACAGTGCAATAGATTCAATGTCACGAATTGTGCCTTGGCCGCTGCAGCGCGGACAAACTTCTGCACGGGTTTCGCTTAAAGATGGACGTAAGCGCTGTCTGGACATTTCAAGCAGACCGAAACGAGATATTTTGCCAACCTGAACGCGTGCTCGGTCTAATTCAAGAGACTTACGGACTCTATTTTCAACGTCACGCTGGTTTTTGGATTGGCCCATATCGATAAAATCGATCACAATTAAGCCACCCATGTCGCGAAGTCGTAATTGACGTGCAATCTCTTCAGCTGCTTCAAGGTTAGTTTGAAGCGCCGTATCTTCAATGTCTGTACCTTTGGTTGCTCTTGCAGAGTTTATATCGATAGAAACCAATGCTTCAGTTGGATCAATGACGATTGAACCACCAGAAGGCAGTTTTACTTCGCGCTGAAATGCTGTTTCTATTTGAGCTTCTATTTGGTAGCGGCTAAAAAGCGGCGTGTCATCTTGATAAAGTTTAATTTTGCTTTCATAGGCGGGCATGACTGCTCTGGCAAAGTTAACAACATCTTCAAATACTTGAGGTGCATCAACCAGTACTTCACCAATGTCTTGTCGTAAATAGTCACGAATGGCGCGAATAATAAGATTGCTTTCTTGGTAGATTAGGAAAGGAGCGGGTCGAGTGCCAGATGCTTCAGTAATAGATTCCCAAAACTGTAGTAAATAATCCAGATCCCATTGCAGGTCTTCAGTCGAACGACCTATGCCTGCTGTCCTGACAATAACTCCCATATTTTTGGGTGTGGTCAGGCCAGACATGGCTTCTTTCAGTTGACTGCGTTCTTCGCCTTCAATGCGACGTGATATGCCGCCAGCTCTTGAATTGTTAGGCATGAGAACCAAATATCTACCGGCGAGGCTAATAAATGTGGTTAAGGCTGCACCTTTATTGCCACGTTCTTCTTTGTCGACTTGAACAATGACTTCCTGGCCTTCGCGAAGGGCTTGTTTTATGTTGACGCGACCTTTACCGGCAGCAGGGTCAAAATATTCTTTTGAGATTTCTTTTAATGGAAGAAAACCATGACGATCAGCACCGAAGTCTACAAAAGCAGCTTCTAAACTAGGTTCAATGCGAGTGATTTTACCTTTATAAATATTCGCTTTCTTTTGTTCTCTTGAGCTAGCTTCAATATCCAAATCGTAAAGTTTTTGTCCATCGACAAGTGCAACTCTTAACTCTTCAGTGTGAGTAGCATTGATAAGCATTCTTTTCATGCATATATTCCAGTTAATGCTGGAAATGCGATAGGGAATAGATCTGTGAAGCTAAAACAAATAAACAGGCAATAGGTTTGGTTTATCAAAACCAAATCCAATACCTATAGATTATGTAAACGATGAATCGTTTTCAGTCGTTATTGTCTGTTACTTCATTCTTAACTGTATCTGGTCTTATATCCTTTGATAATTACTTCAGGAAGCCAATAAACGTTAAGAAAGCCTAGAAAATGTGTTTAAGTAATTTACTTTAAACGACTTATTTTCAAGCTGGAAAATTCTGTTTACCTATGCATTTCAGCGCATTTAGATGTAATTTCTGGCACTTAACCAGAAAACCAATTTTTAGCGTGTTTTAGGTCTGCTTTTTCTTTGAATCATTGTGTGCAAAAACCGAAAACACATTTTTTAAAACTTTCATAAGTAGCCTTTATTCAGCGCTACTTTTTTGTAGTACTATGTATGTATTAATTAAGTATGTATTAACTAAAAGTGCCTCTTTAAGCTAATTCTTCCTGTTTCAATAATCTAAAGGTTAAATGATATATCTTTAAATTGTTGATATTAAATCTGTGAAGCGTTCTTAGTGTGTTAGCAGTTTTATATTAAATAAACGGCTGATCTGGCTTTAATTGCTGATCAAGATAACACTAGGGACAAAAGGATTTAATGTTGCCACTATAGAACGACGCTGAAATATAACAGTAATTCATTATTTCAGCAAATAAATCAAAAGTATGTGCTTTCATTCATTGCAGTAAACGGAAATATATGTCACTGAAAAGATCAAAAGGGCTTAAAAAGAACACACACGCTTTGCAAAAACGTAAACTTAGGCCTGTTAATATTTCGAATGCCCTCTCGAAGCATGCTCAGCCTCAGCCAGTTGAAACGATGCGCCCTCAAGTTCAATACGTGACGATTACTGAAAAAAATCAATATCAACGAATTGATAATTTTCTCCTAGGGTATTTAAAGGGTGTACCAAGGTCTAAAATTTATAGTCTTATTCGTAAAGGTGAACTGAGAATTAATAAAAAACGCTGTAAGGCAGAGACAAAATTAGCGTTAGGTGATTTGGTGAGAATACCGCCTGTTTACGGTATCGAAGCAGTTGGAGTGCCCGCAAAAGTCAGCGACTCCTTGGTGGATTTTCTTGAAAAAGCAATTTTATATGAAGATGATGCTTTGCTGGTTGTGAATAAACCTTCGGGGCTTGCTGTTCATGGTGGTAGCGGCGTTAAGGTTGGGCTTATTGAGGCATTACGTAAAAAATATCCTGACACCCAGTTTCTTGAGTTGGTTCATCGTATCGATAAAGATACCTCGGGTTGCATTTTGGTGGCGAAAAAACGTTCGGCTTTACGCCACTTTCATGCCCAATTTAGAAATAATGAAGTCAGCAAGACTTATCATTTGGCTGTTCATGGTCAATGGCCCTCGAGTAAAAGAAGGGTTGATGCCCCTTTAAAACGAACAGAATTAAAATCGGGAGAGCGTTTTGTTGTCGTCCATCAGGATGGAAAACCTAGCCGAACACTGTTCAAAATCCTGAATGTATCAGAATGGTTTTGTTTGCTTGAAGCGAAACCTATATCTGGGCGTACCCATCAAATAAGAGTGCATGCCGATCATTCGGGTCACCCTATTGTTGGGGATGAAAAATATATTCATCGTAATCCGATTGATGAGCGCGGTATGTCTAAAGTCCGTTTGATGCTGCATGCAAAATCTATTTCAATATGCCTGCCTTCTGGTGATAAAGTCTTTTTTGAGGCACCCTATGATTCGGTATTTTTAGATAATCTGGTGAAAATGAACTTGATAGAGCGTGAAGGTGGTAAGTAATAGATGGCTGATATACAAGTCTGTGTATTTGATTGGGATGGCACATTAGTTGATTCGGAAAAACACATCGTCGATAGTTTGACTTATGCTGCTGAAAAGTTATCGCTGCCTTTACTCAGTTACGAGGTCAAAAAAGACATTATTGGTCTTAGTATGCATAAGGCGCTGGAAACCTTGTATCCGAACTTAACCTCATCAGATATTGAGCAAATGAGGTTATATTATGGGGAGTATTTTTTCAGTGTTCCGCAAAATGACTCAAGCTTATTTAAAAATGTTGTACGGACATTGAAGACACTGAGGGAGCAGGGTTATAAATTAGCGGTTGCAACTGGAAAAAGTAGAAATGGCTTGGATAAAGCGCTTATTAGTACGGGTCTTAAGCCTTTTTTTGATATCGAGCGTTGTGCAGATGAAACTAAATCAAAACCAGATCCACTTATGTTAAGTGAGATTGCAGATTATTATGCTGTTAATCCAGTTAACATGTTGATGGTGGGTGATACTGAATTCGATCTCGGAATGGCACTTGACTATGGCTCGCCTAGTTTGGGGGTAAGTTATGGCGTGCATGAGGTTGAGCGCCTTAATCAGTATAAACCGCTAGGTATTATTGATTGTATTTCAGAGATACATCAGTATCTTGGCTGATATTTATTGACCACGTCAGAATGTATGATTTTTTAAATAATTTAATTAGGAGAGCCTGTTTTGGAAACAGATAAAAATTCAAAAGAATGGAAATTAATAGAAAAAACTGTTTCCCAGCTGGGTGTAGAGCAGAGAAGGGCGCGAAGGTGGGGGATATTTTTCAAACTACTCACTTTTTCATATTTATTTGTGCTTGTATTTTTGATGAAAGGAAATTTCTCGTCAGATGTGAAGCATAGCGCTGATAAGTATACGGCTTTGGTTGATTTAAAGGGTGTTATTGCCGATGGTGAAGAAGCCAGTGCTGATTTTTTAGTGACCGGTTTGCGTGCAGCTTTTGAAGATAAAGGGGTGCAGGCGGTAATTTTGAGAATCAACAGTCCGGGTGGCAGTCCTGTTCAATCGGGTTATGTATATGATGAAATCAAGAGATTGCGAAGTATTCATACAGAGAAACCTCTCTATGCTGTTATTAGTGATATTGGTGCTTCAGGTGCTTATTATATTGCCGCCGCGGCTGATCAAATTTATGCAGATAAAGCTAGCTTGGTTGGATCGATAGGTGTTGTTGCCTCTGGTTTTGGGTTTGTCGATACTTTAGAGAAACTGGGTGTTGAAAGGCGCTTGTACACTTCTGGGGCGCATAAAGGCTTTTTAGATCCATTTAGTGAAGAAAAACCCAAAGAAGTTGATTTTTGGAAAGGTGTTTTGGGTAACACGCATGAGCAATTTATATCCAAGGTGAAAGAGGGTCGAGGTGATCGTTTAAAAATCACTGAAAATACTTTTTCTGGTTTGATTTGGAATGGTGAACAGGCTTTAAAGATGGGGCTTGTTGATGGTTTGGGTAGTGCAGGGTTTGTGGCAAGAGAGATTGTGGGTGCAGAAGAAATTGTTGACTTTACACCGCAGCCTGACCCTTTTGAACGTTTGACTAAAACACTGGGCATTGCAGCGGGTAGTTCGTTGGCGCGTATGTTGAATTCGAATAGTATGACTTTTCAGTAGAAAATTTGCTTCTGAAGGCAAAAAAAGAGGTGGGACAAAGCCCACCTCTTTCTGATAATGAAGTAAAGATTACTTCCTCTCAGCTTCTCTTTTTGCTCTTTCTGCTGCGATAACTTCTTCAGCAACATTTGCTGGACAAGGTGCATAGCGTTCAAATTCCATAGAGAATTGACCGCGACCAGAAGTCATTGTACGCAGGTGACCGATATAACCAAACATTTCTGAAAGAGGCACATCAGCTTTAACACGAACGCCAGTGGCGCCTGCTTCTTGATCTTTAATCATGCCACGACGACGATTCAAGTCACCAATGACATCACCTACGTGATCTTCAGGTGTGAAAACGTCAACTTTCATGATGGGCTCAAGAAGTTGAGGGCCTGCTTTAGGCATAGACTGACGGAATGCGCCTTTTGCTGCGATTTCGAATGCTACGGCAGAGGAGTCAACTGCGTGGAAACCACCATCATAAAGTTCGACTTCAACATCCAGCACAGGGAAGCGCGCTAGAGGGCCTTCTGTCATCATGACACGGAAGCCTTTTTCAATAGCAGGGAAGAATTCTTTTGGTACATTACCGCCGACAACTGAAGACGTAAATGTGAAGCCAGTATTCGACTCGCCAGGTTTGATGCGATAGTCGATTTTACCAAACTGACCAGAACCACCCGATTGCTTCTTATGCGTGTAAGAATCTTCGATTGGTGTAGTGATTGTTTCTCTATATGCTACCTGAGGCTTACCAACCACTAAGTCAACACCATAAGTACGCTTAAGAATGTCTACTTTAATGTCTAGGTGAAGCTCACCCATGCCTTTTAGGATGGTTTCGCCAGAGTCTTCGTCTGTTTCAACGCGGAAAGAGGGGTCTTCTGCAACCATTTTACCGATCGCAATACCCATTTTCTCAGAGCCACCTTTATCTTTTGGTGCAACAGCGATAGAAATAACTGGCTCTGGGAATACCATAGCTTCAAGCGTACATTCGTGTTTAACATCACATAAGGTGTGACCCGTTTGAACGTTCTTCATGCCAACCACAGCAAGAATGTCACCAGCTTGAGCTGCATCGATTTCATTGCGATCATCTGCTTGCATTTCAACCATACGGCCAATACGTTCAGTTTTACCTGTCGCCGAGTTAAGTACAGTATCGCCTTTATTTAACTTACCTGAGTAGATGCGCAAAAAGGTCAGTGCACCGAAGCGGTCATCCATGATCTTGAATGCAAGTGCTCGGAATGGCTCATCGGCAGATACGATTGCCTTTTCACCCGTTGGGTTGCCTTCTTCATCAGTAAGATCTTGTGGGTCAACTTCAGTCGGGCTAGGAAGATAGTCAACAACAGCATCAAGAAGTAATTGCATGCCTTTGTTTTTGAATGCTGAACCACAATAAGTTGGGAAGAAATCAAGTTTACGCGTACCGTCACGGATACAGCGCTTAAGATCTTCAGTAGATGGTTCGGTACCTTCTTCAAGGTAAGCCATCATTACGTCTTCATCTTGCTCAACGGCAGTTTCGATTAATTGCTCGCGATACATTTCAACATCGTCAAGCATGTCTTCCGGGATGTCTTTAATTTCATAGTTTTCTGGCTGGCCAGAATCGTCCCATATAAACGCTTTGCGAGTGATTAAGTCAACGACACCCACAAATTCATCTTCACGGCCAATTGGAAGAACCATGATAAGCGGATTAGCGCCCAGTACGTTTTTAACTTGATCTGTTACACGTAAGAAGTCTGCACCAATACGGTCAAGCTTGTTTACGAAAATAATACGCGCAACTTCAGAATCATTAGCATAACGCCAGTTAGTTTCTGATTGAGGCTCAACACCGCCTGAACCACAGAAGACACCTACGCCACCATCTAGAACTTTTAAAGAGCGATAAACTTCAACGGTGAAGTCAACGTGTCCTGGTGTGTCAATTACGTTGAATCTGTGATCTTTCCAGAAACAGCTAACGGCTGCTGACTGGATAGTAATGCCACGCTCGGCTTCTTGGTCCATGAAGTCGGTAGTTGATTCGCCATCATGAACTTCACCAAGCTTATGAATTTTACCTGTTAGCTTCAAGATACGTTCTGTTGTTGTTGTCTTTCCGGCATCAACGTGAGCGAAGATACCTATATTTCGATATTTGCTTAAATCTGTCATTACTATACTCAATAAGTCAGGGCGGAAAATTGCGCTGTAGTATACAGGTTTTTTTCAACTTGTATGAAAAAAAAAGTAACTATTTGCCAGAGCAATTAAAAAATTGATCTTTGCCTCATTTTTTCGCCTCATTTTTAAACCAAGGACTTTTGCTTAGCGTGATATAAAGTGCTTCTACTTTTGTCCTTGCCCAGGGAGTTTTTCTTAAAAATTTTAAACTTGATTTAACGCTAGGGTCTTTTTGAAAACATCGTATCGGGATTTGTTTACCCAACTCTTCCCAGCCATAGTGTGCTTCAAGGCGGGTCACTATCATTTCAAGGGTGACACCATGAAGTGGCTCATGAGATTTATCGTGCATATTTGCTCCGTAACTTGCTGTCAGTATAGACCTTAATTATGAGTATTTGATATTAAATAAATGCCGTCAGTTTCGATACGAATAAGTTTTTTCTTATAAAGTGTGCCGATAGCTGTTTTATATGATTTCTTACTTGTGCTTAATTGGTCATAGATATCTTCAGGAAGACTCTTGTCAGATAGCGCTAAATACCCGCCATTTTTTTGAAGAAGCAATAAAACCTTTTCAGCTAACGAATCGATTTTTGCAAAGCCGGGCGCATGGAGTGATAAGTCTATTTTCCCGTCTTCTCTTATTCGCTTGATAAAGCCAGATACTTTTTGGCCTATTTTAAGAGGCTTAACGACATCGCTGTAGAATAAAACGCCCCAGTTTTTATGGTCAATTACCGCGCTATAACCTATATCTGTTTTTTCATCTATATGAAGTGTGACTGCTTGGCCATGAGCGTAACCTTGTGGATCTCGTTCAATGTACTTATTCAGCTTGGTCGAGCCGGCTATTCGGTGTGTTTCGCTGTCGCTATATAGGTAAACCAAGTAGCTACTGCCTTCTTTTAAGGGCTTGTGTTGCTCACTAAAAGGTACCAGTAAATCTTTAGGTAAGCCCCAGTCAAAAAAAGCGCCTATTTTATTGACAGAAATACATTGCAAATAAGCGACTTCGCCAACCTGTGCTTTGGGTGTTTGAGTCGTTGCTATATATCGGTCTTCTGAGTCGAGATAGATAAACACATTCAGGGGATCACCTATCTCACAATCTTCAGGAACATATCGCTTGGGAAGAAGGATTTCTCCTAGCCAACCACCTTGCAGATAAGCGCCATGATTTTCTAGTTTGATGACTTCTAATAAATTCTTTCGGCCAATATTTGCCAATGTTTCACCTATTACAAAGATATTGAAAAGGCGCCAAGTTTATATGTCTTTATGGGTGAACACTACTGTTTATCTCTTGAGTGAAAAGATATTGTTTTAAGTGTTTATATAATTATGAAAAGGCAAGTTAGGGCTCATTTTTTTCAGAATTAATCGGCTGAACAAATTTACCTAAATTATTCTGAGTGATAACGGGGGCATTTTTTACAGCAAGACTAATAGTGATGATACTGGCGATCACCACAGAGCTGGGCAGTGAAATGAGGAACCAGGGCCAAAATTGTTTATACCAAGGTTTTGTATCAGTAACTTGACGAGATGTATTCATGTGTTTTTCCAAAAGCCTTATTTATCAATGTTATTGAGGGCTAAAGAAACGAGAACTTTCTTTAACGCTAACCCTGTTATCACCAATATTTGTTATAATCGTAAACTCTATTGATTGAATAGCCACTTCTAGCTCACTTGCTTTTGCTGTAAGGGTGACGGCCATGTTTCCAAGTTTGCCAGGAGCAACACTTTTGTTTCTATCGTAGTTTATCTCGCCATTGATGCCTGATACATCGATTTGATAGGTTTGAGCAGACTTTCCTTTATTCATTAATTTAAAATTATACACATTTTGAATATGTTCAGCATCAATCACTCGGTAGAGAACACCTCTATCTCGTAAAATATCCACAGCTAAAGGGCTACGCATTGCAATAGCAACAATAAATGCCACAAAAAGAATACTCAGTAAACAGGCATAAATGATGATTCTGGGGCGTAAAAGTTTTGTTTTCCCATGATGCATAGCGTGTTCAGTAGTGTAGCGAATTAAACCTTTAGGTTTGTCCACTTTGTCCATAACTTGGTCGCACATATCAATACAGGCAGCGCAGCCAATACATTCATATTGTAGACCTTCGCGAATATCTATGCCTGTAGGGCAGACTTGAACACATAGTGTACAGTCGACACAATCACCAGCAGCATCGGTCATTTTAATTCTTTTCTTGCCTTTGACTCTAGGTTCGCCACGATTGTCATCATATGAAACAATTAAAGTATCCTTATCAAACATAGCACTCTGGAATCGTGCATAAGGGCACATATATAAGCAAACTTGCTCTCTTAAATAACCCGCATTGCCGTAAGTTGCTAAACCATAAAATAATATCCAGAAAGTTTCCCATGGGCCTAGAGCATAATTTCCTGAAAAACTTTTGAGTACTGAGTCACCTAATTCTCGAATCGGAGTGAAGTAGCCTACTAAGGTAAATCCTGTCCATAAAGAGAAGCTTAGCCACACAATCTGTTTTAATCCGCGTTTGCGTATTTTTAGTAAATTCCAAGGTGATTTTTCTAGTTTTTTCTGGGCACCTCTATTGCCCTCAATAAACCGCTCTATCCAGACAAAAGCTTCTGTCCAAGCAGTTTCTGGGCAGGCATAGCCACACCAGAGTCGGCCTGCTAGCGCGGTAAAAAAAAATAAACCCAGCGCAGCCATAATGAGCAGCCATGCTAGGAAGAAAAAGTCTTGTGGCCAAAATGTAAGCCAAAAAATGTGGAACTGACGAGCAGGTAGGTCGAACAGAATAGCCTGATGGTCACCCCAATTAACCCAAGCAAGCCCATAATATAAGCCAAGCAGAAGAAACAGTATGCTTTTGCGGATGGTTTGAAAAACACCCTTTACTTCGCGTGTATGCACCTTCTCATGACTTGCATAAAGGTTGCTATCAGAAGATTTGAAACGATGGGCGATTTTGTTTTCGATATCCATAATGTCTTCTTTACTAATGAAATTTGTTTTCAGTATTTCGAGATAAGGCCTACTTATTCAGGCAGTGAACGCTGTCTCTTTGAAAGAGGTAAAGCGAGAAGAATGACGCTACCTAGGGTGGTGGAAAAGCCAAATAACCAGAACAATAAAAATCCTGCGGTATACATTGCTTGAGCGCTCCAGTTGATAAAAAATGTAGCAAGTTTACCGAGTGAGATTGGGTCGAAAGTGGCGAAAAATATCATACTTGCGATGCCAGAAAACATAAAAGAAACCCATGTCATGACACCGATAGAGCGCCATAAAACTTTGGCTTGTAATTCCTCTTCCGGAACAATTTTCCCTAAACTCGAAATAAGGGTTTTAATCATAAGCTGCTCTTTAGTCGTGTCATTGTGTCGTTTTTTATGAGCATTGCCTAACGCATATGTGAGTTAGGCAATGCTCAGGATTATCTTAAAATCCCCTATAAAGACAGTACATATGCAGATAATACTTTAGCTTCTTGCTCGCTAAATAAATGCTGATGCGCTGGCATTTTTCCTGAACGTCCATCTTTAAGGGTGGTTTCAATATCTTTTAATAAGCCGCCATATAACCAAATATTATCCGTTAGGTTAGGTGCACCTAGCATCTGATTTCCTTTTCCGTCAGCGCCATGACATGCTGCGCATTGGATATCAAATATGGCTTTGCCATCATTAACTTTACCTTGGTCGGTTGCTTTATTACTTAAGCTAAGAACGTACTGAGCAACAGCAGAACGTTGATCGTCAGGTAATATAGCGCCGTAAGCTGGCATCATCCCTTGACGGCCAAACAAAATTGAATGCTGTACATTCTCAATTGCATCCCCATATAGCCAATCGCTATCAGTAAGATTAGGGAAGCCTTTCGAGCCCTGTCCGTCTGAACCGTGACACATCGCACAATTGTTGGCAAATAAGCGAGAAGCGGTATTCATCGCGTCATCATTCGCCTGAAGATCTTTTGTATTCATTCCTTCAAATTGCTTGAAGTAATCAGCTCGGTCTGTCCGGTTTTGATCCATTTGAGTTTCTAGCTGATTAAGTTGTGTCCAGCCTAATGAACCTTCGTAATTTCCCAAGGCTGGGTAAAGGTACATATAAATCACAGCAAAAATACTGGTTATCACAAACAGATTAAACCACCATTTTGGTAGTGGGTGATTAAGCTCTGTAATGCCGTCCCATTCATGGCCTGTTGATTCAACTTGTGAACCATTGGTACCTTTTTTGGACGATGTAGCAAATAGAAGCCACATAACGCCTATCAAGTTTCCAAAAACCAGTACAATGATGTAGATACTCCATCCTGTGGTCATAGTGATGCCTCTCTTTTATCTTTAGTCACTCTTGATTCAGTATTAGGTGCGCTATCGGTATTGCTCATAGCACCATCTTCAAGAGGTAAATGCGCCATTCGGTCAAAACTTTCTTTGCGTTTGCCACTCCAGCTCCATATACAGATACCTATGAATAGAAACAGTAACGCGCCAGTCATTATGCCGCTCATTGTTTGTTGAAATTCACTCATCAGGCCTACCTCCCGTTATTTGCTGTGCCCAGCATTTGAAGATAGTCAATCACCGCATCCATCTCAGTTACATTGCTGAGCGTGCCAGGGGCGTCTTCAATCTCTTGGTCAGAATAGGGGTGGCCTAAGAAGCGAAGCGCTTTCATTTTGTTTTGGATAGTGGATGCATCAACTATATTTTCAGCCAACCAAGGAAAGCCAGGCATATTAGATTCCGGAACTAAATCACGTGGATTAATTAAGTGAATGCGGTGCCATTCGTCTGAATAACGAGCTCCAACACGAGCCAAGTCTGGCCCTGTTCGTTTTGAGCCCCATTGGAACGGGCGATCATAAACAGACTCACCAGCTACCGATGGCGGGCCATAACGTAATACTTCATCTGCAAATGGTCTCACCATTTGAGAGTGGCAGTTATAACAGCCTTCACGGATATATATGTCGCGCCCTGTTAACTGTTTCGCTGTATACGGCTTGATGCCAGGTGCTGGTTCTGTGGTTTGACTTTGGAACATTAGTGGCACGATCTCGGTTAAACCCGCAACACTAATAACCAGTGCAATTAGTACGCCTAAAATAGCGGTGTTCTTTTCTATAATTTGGTGACTCATTTCGCGGCCTCCACTTTAGCTTCAGTTTTTTCTAGCTCACTTGACGTGAGCGTTTTGATCACGTTATAAGCCATGATTAACATGCCAACCAAGAACATTAATCCACCAAACATACGAATGACATAATAGGGATAACTTGCTTTGATGCTTTCAATAAAGGTGTAGGTGAGTGTGCCATCGTCACCCATATCTCTCCACATCAAACCTTGCATAACACCGGCAATCCACATAGAAGCGATATAAAGAACCACACCAATTGTTGCGATCCAGAAGTGCGTATTAATTAACGAGTCGCTATGCATTTTTTTCTTGTTGAATAGTTCAGGAATTAACATGTAAACAGAGCCGATAGTGATAAATGCAACCCAGCCTAAGGCACCGCTATGTACGTGGCCAATAGTCCAGTCTGTATAATGAGACAGTGCATTGACCGTCTTGATTGACATCATTGGTCCTTCGAAAGTGGACATGCCATAAAAAGACAATGAAACAACTAAGAATTTCAAAACAGGATCTGAGCGCAATTTATGCCAAGCGCCAGATAAGGTCATAATACCGTTGATCATGCCACCCCAAGAAGGGGCTAATAAGACAAGAGAAAATACCATGCCAATAGATTGAGCCCAATCAGGAAGTGCTGTGTACTGTAGATGGTGAGGTCCAGCCCACATGTAAATTGAGATTAATGCCCAAAAGTGAACGACAGAAAGTCTGTAAGAATAAACCGGCCTTTCAGCACGCTTCGGAATGAAGTAGTACATCATTCCGAGGAAAGCAGCCGTTAAGAAAAAGCCTACAGCATTATGGCCATACCACCATTGGGTCATGGCATCTGTTGCGCCAGAGAAAATAGGGTAGGAGTGGGTCCAGCTTGTTGGTATTTGTAGATTATTGATAATGTGAAGTACGGCGACAGCAATAATGAAAGCAGCATAAAACCAGTTAGCAACATAGATATGCGATACCTGACGCTTCACTAAGGTGCCAAAGAAGACTACACCGTAACAGACCCAAATTATCGTAATTAATATGTCTATGGGCCAAATCAATTCAGCATACTCTTTACCTTGAGTAAGGCCTAAAGGAAGTGTGATAGCTGCCAATACAATCACTAATTGCCAACCCCAAAAGGTAAATGACGCTAATTTTGGTGCGAACAGGGTTGTGTGACAGGTTCTCTGGACAATGTAGTAAGACGTGGCAAATAATGCGCAGCCACCAAATGCAAAAATAACCGCATTGGTGTGAAGAGGCCTTAATCGACTAAATGTTAAGTAGGGGATGTCAAAGTTCAATACTGGCCACGCAAGTTGTGCAGCAATAATGACACCCACGAGCATGCCAACAATACCCCATACAATCGTCATGATTGTAAATTGTCGAACTACCCCGTACTGATAGTTTTGTGCGTGAAGTGGCGGATGATTCATAAGTTCAAAATTCCTTGTTATTGGTAAAGACTTATTTTGTAGCACCATAATTCTCTGGTGGGAGGAGGGCATCTTCCTTGATATATATCAAGTAGTGGGTAGTCATTTTGCGAGTTGATTGGGGTAATTGACTTAAGTCAATTGTGAGTGGTTTTATACCTCTTTGAGGGTATTTGTTTTTTTCGGGCTTGATCTGGCTCAATTCACCTTTTTAAACATATCACTAATATGAGCCCCATATTCAATAACGTCCTCAGGGGGGCATAGATGTTTTATACAAAAGAAGCTTTTAAAAAATCAATACTTGCTATGTCAGTGGCTGGTTCTCTGTTGGCTGCTCAGTCAGCATTAGCTTATGAAAGTGGTGATTTTATTATTCGTGCAGGGGCAGCACTGGTTGATCCGAACGAAAATAGTTCAGAAATTAATATCACGGGTGTGGGAAATGCCGCAGGAACAGAAGTAGGTGTGGATTCTGATGTTCAGCTGGGTCTTTCATTTTCGTACATGCTTGATCAGGATTTTGGCATCGAGTTATTAGCGGCTACACCTTTTGGTCATAATATTTATGGTAAAGGTGTACTGGCAGGCGTTGGTGGCTTAGGTAAAACAAAGCAATTGCCACCAACACTTAACTTTAACTACTACCCAAACGATGCTAATGCTAAATTTCAGCCATATTTCGGTTTAGGGTTAAATTACACAACTTTTTTTGATACAAGTGCTAGCAGCACTCTAGATTCGGATGCAACCATTCAGGCTCTTGCTACCTTAGCGGGTGCCGCTCCAGGAACTGTTGCTGCGCTGACAGGTGTTACAGGTACAGATATTGAGCTGGATGATTCATTTGGTTTGGCAATCCAAATTGGCTTTGATTATCAAATTACAGATACTATTGGTGTTAACGTAGCTTACTGGAGAGCAGATATCGACACAGAAGCGACCATAACAACTGTCACAGATGCGGGGCCAATAGAGGCTACGGTAGATGTTGATATTGACCCTTCAGTTTATATGCTGGGTCTATCCTATAAGTTTTAAACTGAGCGTATAATCTTTATTCTTTTTAAGCCGCTAATCCTTAGAGTAGCGGCTTTTTTATTGGTTGTTCAGCCATGCTTGCTTTTGTTGTTACCACTCTTTAAGCTTGGCGCAAAAAGCAACCTTGTGAATACCTCAATAACATGTATTTAGACTACTTTGGTCTTAAAGAAATCCCTTTTTCAATCGCGCCTGATCCTCGTTATTTATATATGAGTGAGCGCCACCGCGAGGCCTTGGCACACCTGCTATATGGCGTTTCTGGTCAGGGCGGTTTTGTGGTGCTCACCGGTGAAGTAGGTACAGGCAAAACGACCATATGCCGTTGTTTTCTGAATCAAGTTCCCAAGAATACCGATGTTGCTTTTATTATTAATCCGAAGCTGTCTGCCCGGGAGTTAATGGCAACAATTTGTGATGAGCTGTCTATAAGCTACCCAGAGTCTGCCTCTATCAAAGTCTTAAATGATTTAATCAATCATTACCTGCTTGCAGTGCATGCCGATAACCGGCATACCGTATTGATTATCGATGAGGCGCAGAATCTACGCGTTGATGTCTTAGAGCAACTAAGGTTGCTCACCAATCTTGAAACCTCTGAAAAAAAATTACTTCAGATTATTCTTCTTGGTCAACCAGAATTACGAGAGTTATTGGCACAGAATGAACTGCGTCAATTGGCTCAACGAGTAACAGCTCGCTATCATCTTCATGCACTAAGCAAAA
Source organism: uncultured Oleiphilus sp. (assembly GCA_963974595.1). Lineage (GTDB taxonomy): Bacteria > Pseudomonadota > Gammaproteobacteria > Pseudomonadales > Oleiphilaceae > PZPK01. The sequence goes on from CAXBDA010000002.1 coordinate 88,512, forward strand.
TGGAAGTTGGGGCCTATGTCCAGTGTCGACTTGCTGTTGCGGGCAGAAAAGGGCGTGTATTCACCCAACAGGCGATCAAACGTTTATACCAATTAAGCGATGGCATACCAAGACTAATCAACTTGATTTGTGATCGGGCCTTGTTGGGCGCTTATGCAAGTCAATCTGAAATGGTTGAAGCGCATCATGTGAAACATGCTTTTGATGAGATCAAAGGCGAAAGAGTTCGCAAGCCTTTATGGCAAAATAAATTGTTTCGTATTTCTTCAGTATCGGTCGGCGTGTTTTGTATATTTGTTTTAGCGATATTCGTTGTTAATAGTATTAATCAGCAATTTCGATATCCTGACTCACAAGCTGCGGTTCACTCTACAGAGCTGGTGCAGGCTCAAAAAATGATCGATATGAAGGAGCAAGGAAGTAAGGAAAGCTTGTTTACGGATAGTGGTAATCAAGTTTTGATTAAAGGTGAAGTGGGCTTAAATCAGCAGGAGCCTGACGTGAGTGCTCGCTCTGTATCGTCTGTAAATTTTGCTTCAATCAATGAACCTGATCTAAAACCTCAATCTAAGCGAGGTGCACCTTATCTCGACCAAATTACAGGCCTTATTCCGACACTGGATGATAAATTTCTAGCGTATCAAGCGATGTTGAAGCGTTGGGGTATTGAATATCAAAGAGAGCCACTCATTTTGGCCTGTAAGTTTGCAGAAATGTATGGCTTGCGATGCCTGCATACTAGTGGGAATTGGCGAAGTCTCTTAAAACTTGATAGTCCCGCTATCTTGACTTTAACAAACGAGTTAGGGCAAGCCTTGTACTTTGCACTCTTGGCAATCGAAGGGCAGGATGCTTTGGTCAGCCATCAGGGGGATGTCTATTGGGTTGGTATGGATGAGCTGGATCGATACTGGCTGGGTGGTTATGCGGTGCTTTGGAAACTACCTCCTTACAAGTCAAAAGTAGTGATGCCCGACCAGGAATCTGAAGGTGAATGGCTTCAGTCAAGCTTGTCCCGCTTGGGTCGTTCTTACAATTTTAGTAATGAGCCTCTCGATAAAAAAATTCAACGTTTTCAGCAATCGACTGGTCTCGTGCCTGATGGTATTCCGGGTACGATGACCTTAATTCATATAAATAAGCGGCTTTGCTTGGATTGCCCTAGATTGTTGGGGGGCATGTGAATGTCCTATATTCTTGATGCGCTTAAGCGCTCTGAACAAGATCGACATCAGGGTGAATTAACTCACGCCACAATAGATACCATCATGATGCCGAAAAAGCCGGTTCGGCATCATTGGTGGCCCTATGTTTTAATTGTTGTCTTATGCGTAAATATTTTTGTGTTCCTGTATTTTCAATTTCCCATGAATACTACAGAATCTGAAAATAAAGCGATGGCTGCATCAAACGAAGCGCAAACACACACCCAGGTTAGCCTGGAAAGTAAACTTGAAATGAATGCCTACCAAAGCGCTCCTCAGCATACTACAGAGAAGCCACTTCCTGCGCACCTCATGCAAACACCAAAACTGGTAAAGCGCTATGATGTTAGCCAGCTTGCTAAGTCAACTAAAGCGCAAGAAGCAGGGGGTGTCACGCTGAATAGTGACGGCTATGAAGTTATTAGGCCGAAGAATTATTCTGAGAATAGCCGCCCTGCAAAAATGCCTAAAACGCATAAAGCTCCTAAATTAAAGATACCAGTTAATCATATTCCAGAACAACCAAAGGCTCGCCAAGATAGGGGAGTGACGACACTAACTTCTAAAAATATTGAAAGACAAACTGTTAAGCAAGGTAATGAAATCAACTTTGATGCCGTTTCTCATATCAATGATATAGAGTTATCCTTTCAAAAACAGATTCCCGATATTCGCTTTAATAGCCATATCTATTCGCTGAACCCCTCAGACAGAAGAGTCATGATAAATGATCTATATTTACGAGAAGGACAGGATTTCTCAGGTGTGATGATTGAAACGATCGGGGAGTTTTATGTGATTCTTTCTAAGCAATCACAGCGTTTTAAAATACCTGTGCTTCGTGATTGGTATAGTCCTTAAAGGGGTTGAAGTTCAACGGTGCGATTATGCGGTGCACTACATAATCGTACATATGTGGAGTTCTTGAATATGCGGAGTTGGCAGATAATTCGAACTTAAATAGTCGCCACCCCTTCTGGTTGAGGAAGCAAAAAAACATCTAGAAATGATTCCAATCAAGTTTAAATAAAATTGGGAAAGAGTAGCCTTCAAGTGCCAACTCTTAAGTTATTCGCATTATTTGCCAGTAAGAATGCGCTAAAGACTACTGTTAACATGGCCCAATCATCTTGATTTCGATTACTTCTATAGCGTTGGCTAAGGAGTTAAAGCGATACTGTTTCGAGTAACGAAAAATCGCTAGCAGTAAGAGCAAAGCGATCATTATTCACCGGGGTAAAAATAGTAAACTTCAAACCTAAAGCGAATGTTTTTGATGTATTTTTTTATGCGTCAAAAGCTTCTAAAGCGGCCTTTTTTGATATTAAGTTTTTGCCATCAAAAATTATTGAAAAGAGCACAAAGCGCTTCCTTTTAGTGCGGTTATCTTTTCCTCATATACGACTAAAGCGATCTTTTATAGATATCTCAATAATTCAAAGTAAGTTTAAATTAACGATACTTTTTCTTGTCAACTGTTCGGAATAAAAAATTTACATAATTGATGCTCAAGTTTCGGAGTTCAAAACTTACAATAAATATGCCGTAACCTATTGAATAAT
>CAXBDA010000003.1:0-91091 GCA_963974595.1 uncultured Oleiphilus sp.
CTGATCACCCCTCTTATCTTAACCATCAAGAAGGCTAAAATAGCCTTCTTGATAAGATTCAAACTGCAACTGATAACCGCTCCCCAGCATACGCTTATTGACACAGCGTTTACTGCCAGCCCGCCTGAGCGATTTGCCTTCTTCAGATACAAAAATTTTTAAGTTTTCCTTTTTACATGTTCGGTCTACTTGAGATAACACTAATCGTTCCGCAATATAGGCATACACTTCTGCTTGTGTTACCGGGCATGAATCTGTTGCGATATAACAAGACTCTATTGTTTGATCTCGATCCAACAGCCCCACTAGATGACAAATAAACCCCACACAATCATCTTCATGAATTCGATTCGTAAAACCAGGCGATGCAACTAATGGTTCTTTAGTCAGTAAGGCCTGCTTTACTTGGTCTATTAAACGGCTACGACTACCACCATAAATACCACTAAAACGGATACTGGTTGAAGGTATAGCTAAGCCCGCAAGGAAAGATTCTGCTTCTAATAATATTTTTCCTGAAAAGTTTTTAGGCGAACACAGGCTTTGCTCATCGACATGCTCGCCATGTGATTGATGATAAACGCTCGTACTCGAAACAAAGAGTATATGCTTCAATGAAGTTGGTTTAGCCAAACTAGCCATTACATTTCTCAGGCCAGTTAAATAGGTATCCCGATAACCCTGCTCTGAACGCTCACTTGGGCTAAGACAATAGATTAAATAATCAAAAATGCCAGATGGATTAAGTGCCGCTTTTAAATTCGTTAAATGAGTAACATCCGCAACACACATTGCGATTGCGTCGCTATGATTTATGGGGCTTCGTTTTAAGGCCGTCACGTCATGTTGATGCGATAAGCTATCAGTAATACGCTGACCCAGCTTGCCATAACCCACAATCAGAGTACGTTTACCTTGCATAGCACTTCCCCTTTTCTATATGATTTATCTGCATATTTTCATTGTTTATTAGACGGTAATTGTTTTGCCAGTGTTGAACATATCACTACCCCGCCAAGCTGTCAGCATAGAATAATGTAGTATCATGAATACCTCGGCATTGCCGTTTTATCAGCATTTACATCTTTAGTTTTGGAGCGTTATCTTCATGCCAGCACTTTCAGACATTGAGCTCACCCAATTAAAAGGGGTCGGTGTAAAATTGGCAGAAAGTCTGGCTAAGCTGGATATCCACAACCTTCAGGATTTGCTTTTTCACTTACCCTTTCGCTATGAAGACCGAACGCGCATTCATCCTATAGGCGGTTTACGCCCGGGTATGCAGGGTTTGTTTGAAGTTGAAGTCGAGGGTAGCCGAGTCGTTCAAGGGCGGCGACGTAGCCTGGAAGTGAAGGTGAGCGACCATTCAGGCTCAGTGATCTTACGTTTTTATTACTTCAATGCCGCACAAGCCAGACAATTAACTAAAGGCACCCGGCTACGCTGCTATGGTGAAGCCCGCTTGGGCAAACTAGGTATCGAGTTTTATCATCCAGAATATTCCGTCATGACCGGAGAAAAGAATAAAGCACCGGATAAGTTGACGCCCGTTTACCCGTCAACGGAAGGCCTGCAACAGCCCAGAATTCGTGCCTTATGCGTACAAGCTCTTGACTGGTTGGATCGCTGTGATGTACAGGATTTACTGCCTGCCAAGGTGCGTGAAGCCTACCAATTACCCGAGTTAAAATGGGCTTTACATTATTTACATCAACCCCCTGTTGAAGCAGACCAGGAAGCCTTACTCGAAGGGCGACATATCTGCCAATCCCGCTTAATCGTTGAAGAGTTACTGGCACACCATTTAAGTTTGTTGAAATTACGTCAAGGTATTCAGGCTCATCCCGCTGTGGTCTGTAAAAACCAACATACTAGCCCAGCAGGTCAGACCTTAACAACTGACTTTCTTACACTACTGCCTTTTTCCCTAACCGATGCTCAGGCGCACGTATTTCATGAAATAGAACAGGATCTAGCACGCGGTATCCCTATGCTTCGCTTAGTTCAGGGCGATGTAGGTTCAGGTAAAACGGTGGTTGCTGCACTGGCGGCATTGCGCGTACTCGAAGCGGGTGCTCAGGTTGCTTTGATGGCACCAACTGAAATTCTGGCGGAACAGCATTTGAGTAATTTTCACCAATGGTTCGACTCACTCAGAATAGAATCAAAGCGACCAATTACTATCGCATGGTTAAGTGGAAAATCGAAAGGCAAAGTACGAGAACAGAGTTTAGAGTCAATTCGATCAGGCGAAGCAGATATTGTGATTGGTACGCACGCTCTGTTTCAAAATGATGTTGAATTTAAATCATTGGCCTTGGCAATCATCGATGAACAGCATCGTTTTGGCGTGCATCAGCGGCTATCCCTCAAAAATAAAGGCTTGGCAAATAGCTGGGTACCGCACCAGCTCATTATGACTGCCACGCCTATTCCGCGAACATTGGCAATGAGCGCTTATGCTGATTTAGATACCTCGGTGATCGATGAACTGCCACCTGGTCGGCAAAAAATTGAAACCTTCGCTATTCCAGATAGCCGTCGGTTAGATATGGTCGACCGTGTACGCCAGTCTTGCCTAAAAGGCTGCCAGGCCTATTGGGTTTGCACCTTAATAGAAGAATCCGAAGCACTGCAATGTCAGGCCGCGGAAGATACCTTGTCCTGGTTGCAAGAACAGTTGAGCGGCTTAGTGGTTGGCTTGGTTCATGGCCGTATGAAAGCAAAAGACAAAAGTCTGGTTATGGGTTATTTCAAAGCAGGGAAGATTGACGTACTCGTTGCCACCACCGTGATTGAGGTGGGGGTCGATGTGCCCAATGCCAGCCTGATTATTATTGAAAATCCGGAACGGCTTGGCCTTGCCCAACTGCACCAGTTAAGAGGCCGGGTAGGCAGAGGCAATATTCAAAGTTATTGCGCCCTGATGTATCACCCACCCTTGTCTGCTAACGGCAAAGAACGACTAAAAGTGATGCGTGAAAGTAATGATGGTTTTGTCATTGCCGAAAAAGACCTCGAATTGCGCGGCCCTGGCGAGGTCCTTGGAACGAAGCAAACGGGTATGATCAGCTTCAAACTGGCAGATCTTCAGCGTGATCAAAACTGGCTGCCCGAAGTTAAAAAGATTGCACCTAGCATGTTAAGTCAGACCAAGCTTTGTGAACAATTGATACAACGCTGGATTGGCAGTCGACGTCAGTATGGGGAAGTGTAGTAGCATGGAAAGGCGGCACCCGATGCATTTACATATTCGAACGAAATTTTAAAAGCTCTCTGGCCACTTTGATCTACACTTAGGATAACTAAATGAACGATTACGAGCTAACACCCATGATATCCGCCCTAGTGAATAAAGTATTTGAACAAAACGCTGACCAGTTAAGTCCGGCAGACCAGCCTCAAGTTGTTGATAGCGCTAACATTAACCATGACAAGATTATCAAGATGCTCTTAATGAGCGATACACTTGGACGTGTTCAGGTTATTTACCCCACCAATGGCATGCTGGATGTTGACACACTCAATCAAAAACTGGGGCGTTCTTTAGAAGCACTGCCAGATGAAGATGTAGCCAATGTGATCGCTCAATATGAATTAACGAAGCTGCCGGCTATTCCAGACATTACCGGTTTACCGGCCATTATTGATGAGCAGGTGCTACAACTCGATGAGATTTATCTTGAAGCCGACACTCCGGAACAGCACATTAAGTTATCTAAAGCAGCCTTTAGCGTATTAACCCAGAAAGCCAAAGTCGCTAGTTTTGTGGTGCCTATTTCCCAAATTCATTGCAATATTTCAAAACCTTCATCGGATTTAGCGCAAATAAACCAAGCCATTGAAAAGTTTACCTCGTTAAGAATCAAGCAGCGCTTAGAAGATACGCTAGAGCTTCCACCCTTGCCTCAAAGTGCTCAGGATATTATTCATCTGCGAGCAAACCCTGATGCCGGCGCGGATGAACTGGCCGACATTATTGAGCGTGATCCGAGTTTAGCGGCTCAAGTCGTGAGCTGGGCATCGAGTTCGTTTTACAATGCGCCCGGTAAAGTAAAGTCGGTACACGATGCCATTATTCGTGTTTTGGGTTTTGATATGGTGATGAACCTAGCCATGGGTTTAGCGCTCGGCAAAACCTTAAAAGTGCCTCAAGATCAACCAAAAGGCTATGCGCCTTATTGGCAGCAGGCTATGTGGATGGCCTTAGGCACCACCTCGGTTATCAGCAAAATTGACCCAAAGCAGCGACCCAGTTTTGGCTTGTCTTATTTGTCTGGTTTATTACATAACTTTGGTTATTTAGTACTGGCGCATATTTTCCCTCCGCATTTCAAATTAATGTGCCGCTACATTGAGGCAAACAGGCATTTGGATACAGCTTATATTGAACACTTTTTACTCGGCATTACCCGTGAGCAAATAGGCGGTCAGTTAATGTCTGTTTGGAATATGCCCGAAGAAGTGATTACCGCCTTGCGACATCAAAAAAAACCAGTATCAGCAGATGAACATACCCAATATGCATGTTTGCTACAGCTAACACATCACCTTCTTGCCGCTCATGGTTTACTGCCTGGTGGCCCGCAAGAAATAGATGACAGTCTTTATGAAACACTTCATATCTCACCAGAAAAGGCACAAGAAGCCGTCGAACGTTTGTTAGACAGCCAAGAGGATGTCACTGCGATTGCCAATTTAATGAGTCGCTAAATTCCCGCCAAAACATGATATTGTTAGCCTTATTGGAACGCTGCGTTCTAAAATTAAGGCTTAAGATCTTTAACTCGGCAGCTTACTATACATTGTAAAGATGTAATGTATTATAAACATATTAGACATGAATGACTTACTTAAGCCCGTCTTCCCCGCGCAGGCGGGGATCCATGGTGTTGAGGTTCATCGTAAAACAATGGATTCCCGCCTGCGCGGGAATGACGAGTTGTTGCATTTAGGCTTAAGTAAGCGCCATTCATACTAGACATATATCGAACAAGCAGGAGACAAAATGAGCTATAAATCACTTGAAGTGCGCATTGAAAACCATATTGCTCACGTAAAACTGAATCGACCAGACGCGTTAAACTCAATGAACATCGATTTTTGGAAAGAACTGCCTGTCGCTATTCGTGAAATTGATGCCAGCGCTGAAGCACGCGTCATTGTCTTATCATCAACCGGCAAGCACTTTTCAGCCGGTATGGATTTAGCGGTGTTTACCACTTCCAACAGTATTCCTATGCAAGGCGATCCATCACGCATGGCCGAAAATTTACGCCGTGCCGTGCTAGAGCTGCAAGCTGCATTTAATTGTCTGGAAGACATCCGCATCCCGGTACTTGCCGCTATTCATGGTGGATGTATTGGCGGTGCGGTGGATATGATCAGTGCCTGTGATAGCCGTTACTGTACTGAAGATAGCTTCTTCACCATCAAAGAAACGCAACTGGGTATGACTGCAGATTTAGGTACGCTTCAACGTTTACCGCATTTAATTCCACAAGGTTTAGTCAGAGAGCTTGCCTATACGGGCCGCAATATGGATGCTCAGGAAGCCAAAGAAGCAGGCTTGGTCAACAAGGTTTTCGCTACGCATGAAGACATGTTAGCTTCAGTTATGGACGTTGCTCAGATGATCGCAGCACAATCACCTGTTGCCGTAACAGGCTGTAAAGAAATGATCAATTACAGCCGGGACCATAGTGTTGCTGACAGCCTAAAATACATGGCTACCTGGCAATCGGGGATGTTTAGACCGCAAGATATGATGAAGTGTTTTGCCGCTAAAGCACAAAAAGCAACGCCGGAATTTGACCCATTGCTTCCTGTTAAGAAGCTTTTTTCTTAACAGCCTTAGTCTTATCCAACATATTTCGACAGGTTCAATGAGCGGCAATATTACTCTGGTTTCCAGTTACTCAGCTGGGTATATTGCTCAAGCGATAAGTTTTCTGGCCTTAAAGTTACATCAATATTTAAGGCTTCGAACGCTTCTGGCTCGACTACGCCTTGCATGGCATTTCTGAGTGTCTTACGCCGCTTGGTAAACGCAACACGGACTAACATTTGAAGACGTTCCAGTGACTCAACGGGGTAAGGTAAGTTTTGGTGTGGCACCAAACGGACAATGGCCGATTCAACCTTCGGGGCAGGATCAAACGCTTCTGGCCCCACAATAAATAGTGGCTGCACTTTGCAATAATATTGCGTCATGATGCCCAGACGACCATACGATGAGGTGCTTGGTACCGACGCCATGCGTTCTACCACTTCTTTCTGCAACATAAAGTGCATATCTTGAAGATTTTCAATACTTTCGAGTAAGTGAAAGATCAAGGGTGTCGAAATGTTATAAGGCAAATTACCGACAATGCGCAAACGATGTTCATCATCCGCCAAGGCGTCAAAGTCGAACTTTAGGGCGTCTGACTCATGAATAATAAAGTCTGGGTAGTTGAAAAACTTAGTGCGTAATATCGGAATCAGATCTCTGTCTAACTCAACGACTTGTAGCTTGCCCTCATTAGCCTCGAGCAAAGGCTCTGTTAAAGCGCCTAAACCCGGACCAATTTCAACAATACGATCGCCAGGGCGAGGATTAATCCCGCTAATAATTTGATCGATCACTATTTCGTCATGTAGAAAATTCTGACCAAAACGTTTACGGGCCTGATGCCCAACTCTCTTGTGTGGCTTAGCCATTCTTTTATCTACCTAAAATAAGTGGGTGGGTAAGTTCATGCTTTTCAGTGTTAGAGACCTTTTACACGGCTACTAATCAGAAGATGCACTTACCATTTGTTCGGCCAATTGTATTGCCGTTTTAAAACTACCGATATCTGCTTTAGTGCTACCGGCTAAATCTAGCGCGGTGCCGTGATCGACCGATGTGCGAATAATGGGCAGGCCTAGCGTAATATTGACTGACTCACCAAAACCATCAAATTTCAATACCGGCAAACCCTGATCATGATACATCGCTAAGACCGCATCAGCCTCTTTAAGATACTTTTTATTGAATAAGGTGTCTGCGGGCAGTGGACCGATAAGTTTTGCAGACGCGCTGGTAAACTCAGCCATCACTGGCCGAATAATATCAATTTCTTCTCGCCCCATATGGCCGTCTTCACCCGCATGCGGGTTAAGACCTGCCACAAGAATACGTGGTGCAGCAATGCCGAATTTATACTGTAAATCTTCGATCAGAATACCAATCACTTCACGTAAACTATCTTTGGTGATTTTCTTGGCAACATCCTTCAAAGGTAAGTGAGTACTAGCTAATGCAACGCGCATGCGTGGACTAGCTAACATCATGACCACCTTGTTGACACCACAGCGCATCTGGAGATGTTCGGTATGCCCGGTAAATGGAATACCTGCCTCATTCACCACACCTTTATGTAAAGGCCCGGTCACTAGCGCAGAAAACTGGCCACTCAAACAACCCACTATTGCTAGGTCTAAACAGTGCACTACATAGGCGGCATTCTTGGGATTGAGCTTGCCTGGTTCACAAGGTTCAGCCAAAGGTGTATGCCGAACAATTAGGCTATTCTTAGGTAAAGAAGAAAAGATTGATGCTTCAAGCGAGGCATCAAAATCGATCATTGATAGCTCGATACCTAACAAGGTGGCACGCGCTTGAAGCATATTTTTGTCGGCTATAACCACCACGTGGGCAGTTAAGCCTTCTTGAAGCATTTGTAACAACAAATCCGGGCCGATACCTGCTGGCTCTCCGGGTGTGATCACCAAAGGTTTGATCAATTCGCTACAATACTCAGACATGCTTTAATCTTCTTTCAGGTGGTGCTTAGAGTCTTTAATATCAATATATGCTTCATGTTTTATTTCGAGTAACCAATGGGTCAACTCGTCTTCATACTTACGGCGATGGAGTGCCTGCTGGGCTTGGTTTGTTTGAATCTTCTCACCCATATCTTCAGTACGTCTATCTTGCACCTGAAGGATATGCCAGCCAAACTGCGAACGAAACGGTGTACTAATGGCGCCTTTTTTGGTCTGTTCCATCATTTGCTCAAAGGCAGGTACCATTTGTCCTGGCGAAACCCAATCTAAATTACCGCCATCAATGGCTGAAACAGGGTCATCAGAATTTGAGCGGGCTATTTCAGCAAAATCATCGCCGCCTAGGACTCTTTCATACAACTTATCGATAATCTCTTTTGCTTCGTCATCAGTTCGAATTGTGCTCGGTGCAATGAGGATATGACGTACCAAGGTTTGCTCAATTAATTGCTGCTGGCCTCCGCGCTTCTCCAAAACACTCAAAATATGAAAACCACTACCCGTACGAATAGCTCGAGAAGGCTCATTCACCGCTAAGTCTGGAATCACATCCTGGGCAATAGTTGGCAGCTCGCTTTCTTTTCGCCAACCGATGATGCCACCCTTCAAGGCTTGTCGGCCATCAGATTTCGCAACGGCAACCTTGCTAAAGTCTTCGCCAGATCGAAGCTCGGTTAAAATATCTTCTGTGCGTTGCTGTGCCTTTTTAAACTCTTTCTCAGAGGCATTCTCGGCAAGTGCAATTAAAATATGCCCTACTAAATATTCAGCACCCGAACGCTCGCGACCTTCTTTAGACGCCAGAAAGTTTTTTACCTCTTGCTCGGTGACACGAACACGACGGTCAACTTCTCTCTTCTGCATACGGCTAATAATCATTTCGCGGCGAATTTGTTCACGGGCCCCAACATAACTTTCACCTTCTAGTGCCAGCTGTGCTTCAAACTGCTCAATGGTCATATTATTGCCTTTGGCAATACTCTCGAGCGTTTCATTTAACTGCTCGTCGGGCACACGGATACCGGCACGGCTGGCTAATTGAAGCTGAATACTTTCGAGTATTAGCTGATCCAAAACTCGCTGTTCAATCACATCATCGGGGGGAAGAGGGGTTCTCTGTCGTAATAGGCGATTTTTTATCGATGCCGTTCGTTCATGAAGTTCAGACAACATAACGATGTCATCGTCGACGATGGCAACAATTTTATCGACTAATTGAGGTGTTTTTGCACCTGCTTTTTTAATGTCTTTGTTTGACGTAGTGGCAGCATTCAAAGCAGTACTACTAAAAATCGCCAAGACAGTGAGCAAACAAAAGATGTTCACTTTTATACCTGAAAAAAATCTAAAGCCGGAGTTTATGAGAATCATTCGAAACCTAATAATTAACTTAATTAAAGCGTTCTTCACGCGCTTCATAACCTGGAATCTGTCTATCCATGTTATTTACGCTCTGACCGAAACCACCTACACCACTTAATTGAAAGCGGAATAAGACGCCATTTAAAATTTCATCTTTGCTACTGAGATAAGACTGCATTAGAAACTGGACTCGCCAGCAGCAACTTCCGTATTCTAACCCAGCCAGTGAACCAATCGTACGATTGTTATCCAAATCGTAACGCCAGCGACCAATTAAACTCAATTCTTTATACAACGGGGTAATAAAAGAACTATCGACCTGCTCTAACTCATTGCGAATATAGCGATGGCTGAAGTTCATGACATAACTATAATCTTCACTGTGGAACTGAATTCGACTGTTACCTTCCTGGGTTTCCTCTTTATCGGTATCCCATAAACCAGAAAGACCTATTTCCAAACCATCGACAGGTCTTAGTAATATTTCTGAAGCAACCAAGGAGGAACTATTATCTGATGCGCCCACACCCTCAATATTGACCTTGCGATCACGGTAGTGAAATATTTGCCCAACACTGATGACGGCCCTGTCGACCCCATTCGATAGATCTGTCCAACGGTTTGTTAAGCCTAGGGTTAAGCGATTATTATCACCGACACGATCGCCACCACTAAAGCGATTTGGATAAAATAAACGTTGGTAATCAAAACTGGGTAACGTGGTATCAAAGTTTGGCAAGGCATCCTGATCGACACTTTTGGAGTATACATAATAAGCTCTAGGTTCTAAACTTTGCCGAAAGCTGCTACCTTGAAATTGCGTTTTGCGGTCAAAATATAGGCCTGTGTCTAGTTCATAAAATGGAATCGTCCGCGAAACATGATTATCGACAGGCGTATAGTCCTGAAGAATATAATCAGTTTGATCTACGGTAAGCGCTGGCTTTACGTAGCCCCAAGGCTGATTAAAGGGAAAAGAAAGTTTAGCCTGATGACGCAAACGTGAACCGGAGGTGCGCTCATCTCCGACTAACTGGTCACGATTACGATAGAAATACACATAACGGCTCGACCAATCTAATTGTAATCGTTTATAAACCTGCCCCATTTCAAAGTACATTTCTGGCAGTCGTTGATATGCCTGCTCGTTAGGCAGAACCTGGTTATCGATACTTTTATACTCTTGCAGCAGGAAAGAGAAGCGCCAATCGTCCCTGTCATAAGAAAACTCTGCACGACGATCTAAATTATCGGCTCTATCAATATTCAAACCTTGATTCAAATCTTCCAAATAATCATTATCGCTAACTTCATTATAACGAAGCTGTCCAGACCAGCCATCGGCAAATGGATATATCTCCTGTTCAAAGCTCACACCCCAGCGCGTAGCGTTATTTGAACGATTCAATAATACCTGCTCACTCTCGTAATAATCATCTTGATCGATATAGCCGAGCTGCAAAACACTCTCGGTATACTGGCTTTTATGTCTACCTTCAATATCATAATGTTTGCCGCGGCCACCAATATAAGTCGGTGTAATCGTTGCATCGTAATTTTCAGCTAAATTCAAATAATAGGGTGTCGAAAAAAATAGGCCGCTTTCGGTATTAGAGCTGCCAATAGTCGGATAAAGAAAGCCGGATTTTCTGCGATCATCAATAGAGAAAGAAAACCAGGGTATATACAGAACAGGTACGTCTTTAATTAAAAAGCGAGTATGTTTTGCCTGACCGAAACCTTCATCACGATTGAGGGTGATTTTATCTGATGCGAAGGCCCAGTCACGTTTTTCAGGCGGGCAACTAGAAAACAAACCTTCATGAATAATCAAGGTACTTTCGTCTGGCCGACTGAGCGTCTTTGCTTCGCCATTCAGACCAGTTTTATTATTGATAAATTTGGCATCTTCGAGCCGAACATCGTCATTATTAACATTTAATGTGGCCGATGACCCTTCTAAGGTAAGATCTGAGCTTCCCAGTACAATATTGCCATTTAATTCAGCTTGCTGACTAATTTGATCAATAACCGCCTGATCACTATAGGCATGATATAACCCGTGTTGAACTTCAACCTCACCTGATAACGCTAGCTTTTTATCAGGAATATAATTGACATCTTTAGCATGCAGCAACATACCGCCATTATCTAAAGTGCTTTGATCTTCTTTAGACAGAACGACAGGCTCGACCTCTTCACGAGGCTCGAGGGTGTCGGGCAGGGTAGCTTCCTGACAGAGCACTAAACTACGAGGAATGGCTGGACCTTTTACGCGCTCCGTTTCAGCCAGCACAGACACAGGCATAACAGACAAAAGCAAAAAGCTATAATAAGGCAGTCTTTTTGATTTATAAGCGAATAATTTCAAAGAAATAATAAGTGTTTCAACCCGATAAATAGAACATTTAATCAGCAGGCCCTTTTTGAATAAAAACATAGAAAAAAATATCGATATTTTTCTTAGTGGCGATCACTGTTAATTAGCTGCAAATAATAAACGGTGGCCTGAGTGATGTCATTTAACTTTTTGTATTCAAGCCAATTTAAAAATAGAAATGGGTCTATTCAGTAGCGTTTTTACTGTGCAAAATTTCTGATTAACTGCTCGTATTGATTACAGACGCTAGATTAGCGAAACAGAACACCCATTGAAGGCGTGGGTTTTTTTGATCGATAGGAAAATAAGCGCAACGCTGATGAAGCCCCTTTAATGAACAAGCTCCATCAACATCGAAATTTTCTTTATGGATGGAAATATATCCGAACGATGACGTTTACACAGCGCAGCTTTTACAATAAACAGTAAATGGCAGAGCCTCTAGGCGTTCTTCACTGATATCGTCATGGCAAGTTTCACACTTACCATAAAGATCTCTCTCAATTTTTAACAAGGCATGCTCTATTTGCTCTAGCTCTTCTTCAGCCTCACTTTTTAAATTATAAAGCACACCATCATTTTGTTGATCAACAGACTGTTCTGAAAATTTATGACTTGTTTTTCGATGAGATAAGTCAGCATCTATCTTTTCAACGCGCGTATTCAATTCTGTTTTTAGGGTAAGTAACTTTTTTTTAAAATTCGACATAATATTGCCTCATTAGAGCGGGTGGAGAGTAATGAAAACATTTACCTGATTCTATAAGCCTGCGCATTTTACGCATTGATGTGAGTCAAGATAGCTCATCCGACTTAACCAGCTTACATATAATCTTAAAAAACCTATCCGTTCAGGGATTTTTACAGCGAATATGCCTTAAATGTCTATACTAAATAGACTTTAGGTATTCTCTATGTATAAAAAGGCAGCGTATACCGTGGCTATTTGGCGAAATGCACGCTCATCACCCAACATCAACATCATGTGCTTACTGGCGGTCATCTGCTGTTTGGTATCACCGTCTTATGCCCAGAGTAATGAATTCCTTGCCATCCAGGGCAAAGACATTAAGGTATTAATTGACCCGGAACACACACTTACAATTCAAGATCTTATAACTAAAGAAGACTTAACCTGGGAAGACAGTAAATTTGAAATGCCATCCTATGGGTTTTCACCGCACACATACTGGTTTCGGTTTGTGTTGCCCGCTCAAGATAAAGAAAGCCTGTTAGAGCTTGATTACGCACTACTCGATGACATTTCCTTTTACCGACTTCGAGATAACAAGATTGTTGATACTATTTTTACGGGAGACCAACACAACTTTGCCGACCGTCCCATCCAACACAGAGCATTTTTATTTCCTATTCCAAAGTCTGATCAAGTTCAAGAAATAATATTAAAGATACGCTCTAGCAGTTCGATTCAGCTCCCCCTAATACTATGGCCAGATAAATCATTTTTCGAATATGATCAATTCAAGTTCGTAGAACATGGTTTATATTATGGCATTGTCTTAGTCATGGCGCTCTATAACGCATTCTTATTCATGCGTTTACGAGACAGTGCCTATGCCTTTTACGTAATTTATGTGCTCACCTTTGCTATTACACAGCTATCATTGACCGGGTTTTCATATCAATTCATTTGGCCAAATTTACCCGACTGGAATCAAAAAAGCATCGCTGTTTTGGTTCCTCTAGTCGTCGTTTCAGGTGTTATTTTTTCTTCTAACGTCTTAACGCTGGAAACTTATCACCCCAGGCTACATAAGGTGCTTTATACTCAAGCATTTATTGGTTTATTTATTAGTGCGCTTAGTGTGGTATTGCCGTATCACACAATGATTCCATACAGCGCAGCGCTGGCCATCGCATCCTGTTTAACCATCTTGTTAATAAGTTATTACGTCATGCTCAAAAGCATGTATAAATACGCTATTTACTTTGCAGCCGCGTGGAGTATTTTTCTTCTTGGCGCTGTGGTATTGGCACTGAACAAGTTTGGATTCATTCCACGAACTTGGGTAACCGAGTCGGCAGCACAAGTTGGTTCCGCTATTGAGATTATCCTTTTATCGTTTGCATTAGCAGAGAGACTTTATGATGCGATGCAACGAAGGTTTATTGCTGAGAATGAATCTCTCGAAATTAAAGAAGAGTTAATACACACACAACACAAGCAATACCAAGTACTTGAAAATGTAGTAGCCACACGCACTCAAGACCTTGAAGAGGCCTTAAATAAAGTTAAGCTCTTAAATAATGAGTTATCCGATCTATCGACGATGGATCAGGTAACCGGAGTTCGAAACCGACGTTATTTTGATGACATGCTAAATAGAGAGTTTCGACGCGCATTACGTAATCGCTCAACTTTATCGTTAATTATGCTTGATCTCGATCACTTTAAATTAGTGAATGATAACTACGGGCATTTAGCGGGTGATTTGTGCTTAAAAACAGTCGCTAATGCCATGTATAATATCGTTAAACGACCACCCGATTTGGTCTGTCGATATGGCGGTGAAGAAATCGCCATTATTCTTCCAGATACCTTACATCAAGGCGCCATGACGATTGCCGAACGCATTCGCCACCAAATAGACACACTCGTCATTCACTTTAACGATGAAACCATCAAATTAACAGCCAGTTTAGGTGTGGCCAGTGTTATTCCAAACAACCAGAAAACAGCCAACTCATTAATTGAGCTAGCAGATAAAGCCTTATATCAAGCTAAAAAAAATGGCCGTAACAAAACAGAAAGTGCCGGTTAACGTAGAACTTTTTTGTCGTGAGCATTAATAAATTCTGCCAATAAGGAACTATTTTTTATTACAATTTAAATCAAAATTAATAACTGACGATTAGCTATCGGTCAGATAAGCTAACCAGTCTAACAGCAGCATTTTAAAATCGAATAAACCGCATTCAGCTTCCTGCTCCTGATCATATAGTTCCGTTCCTTCTGGTAACGGGTCTCCTACTTCATACGCAAGCGCTATCCCCTTAACCTCTATACCTGAATCACTCAGCTTAAGTTGATAATTTCGGCCAATATATTGATGGTTGAACAAGCGTTTTTCTTCGATTTTAGAAATAAAATCGAGTAAAGTTTTACACGCCTTAACATCTTCTTTTAATTCAGAAGAAAGAAAATGACCAATCGCTTCATGGCCGGCAGAAAACGTTGCCAGCGCTTCATTAGCTTCATTTCGTTCAAATTGATAGTCCATTTCAATACCTGTTTCAAAACTAGAAAACACATTCTATAGCGGAAGACGTGATATAAGTATAAATAAACTTGAAATCTGGCTATCCATACAGTACTTTTAAGGCGCATTTACACTTTTATGGCCTTGTAAAAAATGAAACTATATATCGCCGAAAAACCAAGCTTGGCCCGTGCTATTATCGAGGCGCTACCGAAACCCCATTATAAAGCGGATGGTTGCGTCTATGTTGGCCATTCAGACAAGGCAAAATGTGACGTCGTTTCTTGGTGTATTGGCCATATTTTAGAACAAGCAGAACCCGACGCTTATGATGTAAATCTAAAAAAATGGGCTCTAGATCGTTTACCTATTCTGCCAGATCAGTTTGATGGTGGCTGGAAACTTATTCCTAAAAAACAAACGCGTAAACAATTTACTATTCTGAAGAAATTAATTAAGCAAGCCTCCGGGATTATTCATTGCGGTGACCCAGACCGCGAGGGCCAGTTATTAGTTGATGAAGTGATACATTATGTCGGCATTAAAGCTTCGGTTAAACATACGCTAAAGCGCTGCCTGATCAGTGACTTGAATAAACCTGCCGTTATGTCTGCGCTTGCAAACTTGAAAGCGAATTCAGAATTTATGCCACTCTCTGTTTCAGCCCTCGCGCGCTCACGCGCTGACTGGCTATATGGCATGAATATGACGCGCTGCTGTACGCTTCAAGGTCAAAAGAGCGGTTTTAATGGTGTGCTATCTATAGGCCGTGTTCAAACACCCATTTTAGGTTTAGTGGTGAGAAGAGATATAGAAATAGAGAACTTCGAGCCAAAAGCGTATTTTGAAGTCGATGCGCATATTCAAATTCAAGCCAAACACTTTATTCAGGCGCGTTGGCAGCCAAGTGAAGCATGCGAACCTTACCAGGATGAAGAAGGCAGGGTAATTAACCACGCGCTTGCCGAAAATGTTGTTAAACGAATCGAAGGGCAACCCGCTTTGTTAAACAAGCTTGAACTAAAGCCTAAGAAACAAGCCCCCCCTTTACCTTACAACCTTTCTGCCCTGCAAATAGAGGCGGCCAAACAGTTTGGGTTTAGTGCAAAGGTTGTGTTAGATGTCTGCCAATCATTATACGAACAACACAAACTTATCACGTATCCCCGTTCCGATAACCGATATTTACCTAAAGGTCATTTCAATCAGGCAAAGTCCGTCATATCTGCGATATCAGGTCTCGAAGAGCTAGCCGGGTTTTGTCAAAATGCCAAGCCATCACTCAAAAGCAAAGCTTGGAACGATGCCAAGGTTAGCGCGCATCATGCCATTATTCCAACCGAGAAAAACCCTTCTGCAAGTAAACTCAGCCATGTGGAAACGAAAATTTACCAGCTGATCGCCAAACACTATTTGGCACAGTTTTATGATGCGTGGCAATTTCAGGATACCCGTGCCGATTTCACGATTGCAGGCGGGTTATTTATTACCAAAGAACGACTCACCTTAGAAAAAGGCTGGAAGCTTGTCTTTGAGAAAGAGCACGTACTTACGCCTGCACACTCGGCATTAAAAGTACTCAAGCAGGGGGAATGCTATTTATGTGAAAAAGGTGAGCTTCTGAGCAAAATGACTCAGGCACCAAAACATTTCACCGATGCATCCTTACTTTCAGCGATGACAGGCATTGCTCGTTTCGTTAAAGACCCAAACATTAAAAGCATTCTGAAAGAAACAGATGGTTTAGGCACTGAAGCAACCCGTGCAGGTATTATTGAACTCTTGTTTAAACGCCAATTTCTAGAAAGACACGGCAAGCTAATTAAAGCAACACAAGCAGGTAAAAGCTTTATATTGGCCCTTCCTGAAACAATAACCGAACCCGATATGACCGCACATTGGGAGAATAAATTAACAGAAATTAGCGAGCAAACCTGCCGTTATGAAGATTTTATGGCGCCACTTAAAGAGGTAATCCACACCTATATTAATGAGCTAATCACAACACCGCTTAAACAGATTTCGAATGTTAAACAGACTCCATCATTCAAAAAGAAGCGCCCACGAGGTCAAACCCGCCAGCGCTCTTCACAAAAAGCATAGTTTATTTAAACGCGCATCCTGACTCTTTTCCAAGCGCTTTCAGAATCATTGCCATAGGGCAAAACCCTGTGAACGCTGCCTGAAACATATTAGCGCCAACAAAGACTGTAAACCACAACCAATTGACAGAATGAATCTGACTCAGACCAACACTAATCAAAATAAATAAACCTGCAACTGAAAACACAATACGATCGATATTCATAAGCACCTCTGCAGCAACAATGTAAGCTAGAAACTAAAGTCTTTATATTAGATCTTCCTAATATTTGTTTATATTAGCACAGTCTAATATAAAGTGTGAAAAATATCTGCAGGCTTAGAGTAGCGTCAATAAAAAAACACACATCATTTCGTAGTAGGTGAATAAATGATTGTACATCCATACAGAATTGCATAGATTCTCGAATATCAAAAAAAAATGAGAGTTTAAATATGAACCAAGACCTGAAGTCTATAATAAATATTTACAAAGAAGATGAAGAAACTGTTTATAACAGCTGGTTTGTAAATAATGATGAAAGATTAAAAGCATTTCGATCTATTCGACGAGGTGTACTTGATGTAATACAGCATATAAAGAAGGGGAGCTTTGGAAATGACTTTAAAGGTTCATCTCTAGAATTTGTATTAAATTGTATTACAGAGCAAAAGCAGGTATTTAAAGGTGCATCACATCCGTTCTATTGGAAACCAAAATTACGCATACCTGATATTTACGAAAATGAGGAAAACAAAGTAGCATTTGGTCAGTTTCTTGAAAAATGTATACACGCCACAAAAGAAGATCAAATACTCAAAGAAATAATCTTACTGGACAAAAGAAAAATTAAAGGCTTAGGCCCTGCGGTTGCAAGCATTCTTTATTTTTTACACCCAACAATTATACCCCCTTGTAATACCGCCATCGTAAATGGCTTTAATGCCTTATTTAAAGACAAAGTAAAACTAGGTTCATGGACTGAATACTTAAGGATGAGAGAGGTCATTATAGAAAAAAACAATGAACTAAAATCCGAATTATCAAATGATTTGGGCGCTTTTGCAGGTCTTTTATTTGATGTCGGAGAAAAGAAGCTATTAATTAGTGACGATCATATTTCTGAAGAAGACCGGGTCAAAATCGAAAAGAAGCTCAAAAAAAGACACCAGGAAGTGACAAACGAAATGGAAGAAGAAGACCTCCATACGGAAATGCAATATCACATTATGACCATTGGCGGGTCACTAGGGTATGATGTCATTGCCGCGTCAAATGACCGATCAAAGTGCCACAATGGAAATAGCTTGTCATTCATTAGTCTTGATAAATTTCCTGAATTAAACGTAGATAAAGATACATTTAAAACCATTACACTGATAGATGCTGTATGGTTTGATAGCAGCACAAACAATGTCACTTGCGCTTTTGAAGTAGAAAAAAGCACGTCTATATATTCAGGTATATTAAGACTTACTGACCTGTATTTTTCGTTTAAAAAAAACCCACCCTCTTTATACCTCATAATTCCTGATAAGCGAGAAAAAGAAGTATTACTACAACTGCAAAGGCCATCTATAAAAAATAGCAACATCGAAATACACTACATATTATTTTCTGACTTAAGAAACGATTGTGACGCAATATGTAAGTTTGGGGAAGATAAAGAAATACTTAAAAAAATATCGAAGTTTGCTAATTGAAAAAACATATTATTCACGACGAATCACTAATAACCTTCCGCTTAGAGTTTCAACATCTAACCAATAGGAATATTTATGATAATGGATGTATAAATTATTTAGCTGACCTTGCGCATCAAAACCAAATAGCATGGAGATAGGCTTGTGCTGAGGCTGCCAAATTTGCTGCCTATCCTGAGCCATAAAATCAAACGCATAAGATAATGTTTGCTCGCCAGATGTCTCAACTATCGTTTCGTCTGCCTGCCCAAAGATCGTGATTAGATGCTGTCTGGTCGGTAAGCTGCGTTTCGGTAAGGCCGACAAGGTAAAGCGCATATCCAAGCGTTTCAAACTTATATTATAGTCATCTGAGCATAATGAACGAAGTATTGGCTCAACCAATGCTGGCGAAAACAACTGGCTAAGTTTCGAATCCAAGTAAGCGCTTTCGAGTAACGAATGTTCGTCTAAGGGGTGGTACGTTAAATTGAACTTAAAGATATCTGCTGTTTTTTTAGTTACAGAATCCGTCTGCTGAATGGCAAATTTATCGTCGGCTATAAATGTTTTTTTCGTGCTGACAGTTCGCTTATTTATGCTTAGAAACGGTTCAGCATTTAAATATCGCAGGAGTATGTCGCGTTCTAATATGGGCTCATTAAATTGTATGCTTACTTGTTTGTTTTTTTCATCACCCTGCCAGTCAATAGCCAGGTATTCTTCGAATTCACAGAACTGTTCAGCAAACTCATACAAGACCCAATACCGGCAAGCAGATAAGGATACGCCACAGAGAATCAGTACAATACAGAGTCTAGTCATAAGATAAATTGGTCAGAATTGTAAATAATCATCAAATACATATGTTTTTTGTTATTCCGCTGAGCGTGTAACTATAAGATATTGTCAATCTCGGTTATCCTTGTTTTTTTATTAATTGTACAGAATCTTTATTTACTTTTTTTGAATACTTAAAGGTTCGTTGAACTACTTTTTAAAACAAGCTAACGCTTCTAGGACGGAATCAGAATGAAACCATTAAGTTTGGCAGATCAGTTATTTCTTTGGCTTGAAAAAAGACAACAGCCTATGCATGTCGGTGGCTTACACCTGTTTGATTTTCCAGAAGGTGCAGGGCCAAAATATGTGACTGAACTTGCTGAATATATGTACTCATTCCAGCAACCCATCGCGCCATTTAATCAGCGTTTAAAAACCCGTTTTGGTCAGTATTATTGGGAAGAAGATACCCAGTTTGATTTAGAACATCACTTCAGGCATAGCGCGCTTCCAAAGCCGGGTCGTATTCGTGAGTTGCTATCACTGGTATCTGTCAAACATAGCGCCCTGATGGATCGTGAAAGACCGATGTGGGAATGCCACTTGATTGAAGGCATTAAGGGGCGAAAATTTGCCATGTATTATAAAGCCCACCATTGCTTATTTGATGGTGTTGCCGCCATGCGTATGACATCCAGATTATTATCTGAAGATCCGTCTGCACGAAATTCGCCCCCGCTGTGGGCAATTCCAGAAACCAAAAGAAAACATACACCCAATATCACGCAAACGAATATTGTGACCGGTTTAGCAGCATTGGCTGGTGAAGCAGGCAAACAAATTTCGACCATTCCAGCATTAGTCAAAGAAGTCAGCCATGCGATTGGCCAAGCTAGAAATAACCCGGATTACGTATCAGCGTTCCAAGCTCCGCCGAGTATTTTAAACAAATCCATTACTGGCTCACGCCGCTTTGCAGCTCAGTCTTATCCCTTATCACGCTTCAAAACCTTAGCAAAGAAAATGGATGCGACATTAAACGATGTGGTATTAGCGGTGTGTGGCAGCGCCCTGAGAAACTATTTAATCAGCCAAAATGAATTGCCTGATAAACCGCTTATTGCCATGGTGCCAATGTCGATGCGTAAAGACGACAGTACGTCGGGCAATCAAATTGCGATGATTCTAGCCAGTTTGGGAACACATGTTGCAGACCCGGCCAAGCGCCTTCAGCAGGTCAAGAATTCTGTTAAAGACTCCAAACAGCGTTATGCACAAATGAGTTTGGCTGAAGCCATCAACTTCACAGCGCTTACATTGGCACCAGCGGGTTTGAATATGCTCACAGGCTTATCTGATAGACTTCAGGCTTTTAACGTCGTTATTTCGAACGTGCCCGGCCCGACAAAAGAACTTTTTTGGAATGGTGCTAGGTTGAATGGTATGTATCCGGTATCGATTCCTTTAGATCGTATTGCACTAAACATTACTTTAGTCAGTTATGTGGATCAGTTAGAATTCGGCTTCACTGCATGCCGACGCACACTGCCTTCGATGCAACGCTTATTGGACTATGTCCAAATGGGCATTGAAGAGTTAGAAGTCGCTGCCGGTCTTTAATTATTTTAAATAATCATATTAGGTAATCAAATACTATGTCAGAAACAAACGCGACCTCAAACGACACCGCAGCGACTGAAAAGCCTGAAAGCTTTGAGCAAAAAGTCAGCTACGGTTTTGGTTGGCAGTTTGGTCGTCAATTGCAAAAAAATCGTTTTGAAGGCATGGATGTCGAATGTGCTGTACAAGCGCTTCGCCAATGTTTTGCTGGTGAGGCGTCTTTATTAACTGAAAATGAGCTAAACGAAGCTTACGATGTGATGAAAGAAAAGCGCATGACCGTTGAAAAAGAGCGTGCTGAAAAATATAAATCTATTTGTGATACCTTTCTTAGTGAAAATGCTAAAAGAGTAGGTGTTAAGCAAACCGGGTCTGGCCTGCAATATGAAATATTAGAAACCGGAACAGGTGAAAAACCTAAGCATAAAAGTACCGTGCGGATTCATTATCATGGCTCATTTATCGATGGTCAGGTTTTTGATAGTTCGATTACTCGAAATGAGCCTGCCGAGTTCAGTCTCGATCAGGTTATTAGCGGTTGGACTGAAGCATTGAAAATGATGCCTGAAGGCTCTAAGTGGCGTATCGTCGTACCACCAAAACTCGCTTATGGTGAAGCTGGTTTCCCACCGACAATTCCACCCAGCGCTGTCTTGATTTTTGAAATCCATCTGATAAAGCTTGTCTGATAAAACCTCGTTTTACCATAGACATAATCAAGATGAGCAGCTTATCTCAAGCTGCTCTGCCCAATCGGGTGGCAAGTCTGCATAAGATTCGTTCTCTGGCTGTTCATCAAACGGCTTTTGCAACAGCGCATGTAAGTATTGTACCTCTGAATAATCGCCTTTTTGTGCTAGCTCGATTGCTTGCTGTGCCAAATGATTTCGAAGAATATACTTAGGGTTTACTGCATTCATTCTTTCAGATCGCTCAGTTTGAGATACTTTTTCTAATGACCAACGCTGTATTAACTGTTCAGAAAAGCGATTAAAACTATCACGATTGACGCATAAATCCCGCAATAAGGTTTGTACTTTAGCATCATTTAAACAAGATAAATGTCTGAAGAAGAAAGCATAATCCAGCCGGTTTTCGGCCATCATCATTAAGCATTGATGAATGAGTGTTTGATCATCCGTTTGGTTTGTAAATAGGCCAAACTTGGCAGACATCAGCTGCAAGTAATCTTCATTAAAAATATCATTAAACGACTGCAAAGCATCGACTAAAGCGTCTTTCGGAATTAATGGGCTCAGTGCTTGCGCCAAAACACTTAAATTCCAATGGCCAATGGCTGGCTGCCTGTCAAAGGCATAACGGCCTTGATGATCTGAATGATTACAAATATAACCAGGTTCGAAAGCATCCAAAAAGCCGTAAGGCCCGTAATCAAAAGTTTCACCCAAGATCGACATATTGTCTGTATTCATCACGCCATGAGCAAAACCAAACGCTTGCCACTTTGCGATTAATTGTGCTGTTTTTTGCACGGTTATTTTGAAAA
The DNA here is from genome assembly GCA_963974595.1 of uncultured Oleiphilus sp. GTDB lineage: Bacteria > Pseudomonadota > Gammaproteobacteria > Pseudomonadales > Oleiphilaceae > PZPK01. The sequence continues at coordinate 22,451 of CAXBDA010000003.1, forward strand.
AGTCTTGATAGCGCTCTGCGCTCCCCATCAAGCAAGGGTAGTGCCGCTCTATGCAATAATCAGCGAGCTCTTGAAGAAGCTTTTTCTGGCCTGAATGGTATGCGTATTCAAAATGACCGAAACGGATATGCGTTTGAGCCACTCTTAAAACGGTTGCGCCAGTCTCAACTTGCTCTCGATACACCGGTGATTGGCTATTCAGTACACATAATGCGCGTGTTGTCGGAATACCTAATGCGGCCATCGCTTCGCTAGCTAAAAACTCTCGGATACTGGAACGCAAAACTGCTCGGCCATCAGCATGTCGAGAAAAGGGCGTCATACCTGCGCCTTTTAAGTGTAAATCCCAGCGAATAGATTGATCTGTTTTAACATCAGCCAGCAGCAAACCCCGGCCATCACCCAAGTCTGGATTGTAATAGCCAAACTGATGGCCGGTGTATTTCATGGCGATAGGCGTTATGCCAGGAAAATAAGCATTGGCAGATAAAATTGCCAAGCTCTTTGGTTTAGAGAGACTGGATAAGTCAATCCCGAGTAAATCAGCACAGGCAGTGCTAAGCGCAACAAACTCTGGTTTTTTTAAACCTTGAGGTTGAACTTGCGCATAATAGGCTGAAGGTAAGCGTAGAAAATCCTGTTCTAGCTCAAGAGACAGAAAGTCACGCATTTTCAAACCCTATGGGACTGGCTGAAATAAAGAACCTGCCAGTATAGGCCAATGTGCTGACCATCCCTGAGTCGGAGAAAGTTTAAACTCTGTGCGTACAAATTGATGAATACGACCTTCTATATTCAAAGACAATAGACTTGCTCCACTCGCCCCTGTTAAACGCAATTTCTTTTGCTCACGAATTTCGGCTTCGCGAAGCACCTGACGTAATTCGGTTTCTAAACGTGAAAAAAACTGTGCAGCGCGTTGACGCATTTTCGGCTTTTCACCGGCTAAAGCACCACCAGCCAACAAACAACACATGCCGGGATTTTTCTCGGCAAAGGCCAGAACGAAAATCAGGATGCGCTGTAATCGCTCAATGCCATTCGGCACCTCTTTATTGATCAGTTTGATTCGGGTAAATACAGTTTCTTCAATAAACTCCAATAAACCTTCAAACATTTTGCCTTTACTGGGAAAGTGACGATATAAAGCGGCTTCAGTGACCCCCACTTCTTTTGCCAAGCGCGCCGTGGTAATGCGTTCACCTGGATTTTTTTCGAGCATACCTGCTAAGACTTCTAAAATTTGCTGACGTCTGTTTGGTTTACTCTTTTTATCGCTAGGTGCTTTCTCAGTCATAACGGCGTGTTCCTGTTTAACTGTATAAATTGAACGTTGTTGATGGAAGTCATTAATTCTGAATAGCTAATTAATTAAACCACTAATTGGTGACGATGCTGAAGCATAGAGTTTACGTGGCATACGTCCTGCCAAAAATGCATGTCGGCCACTTTCTACAGCTAATTTCATGGCATGCGCCATACGGACAGGCTGCTGGGCAGCGGCAATGGCTGTGTTCATTAATACACCCTCACAGCCCATTTCCATAGCAATACTGGCATCAGAGGCCGTACCCACACCAGCATCCACTATAATAGGTACTTTGGCATTTTCTAAAATCAGCTGAATGTTATAAGGGTTTCGAATGCCTAAACCTGAACCAATCGGCGCGCCTAGAGGCATCACAGCCACACAGCCCATTTCTTCAAGGCGCAGCGCAATTAAAGGGTCATCAGTGGTATACACCATGACCTTAAAGCCATCTTTAATTAACGTCTCAGCGGCCTCTAATGTTTCAGTGATATTGGGGTAAAGCGTTTTCTGGTCACCTAATACTTCTAACTTAACCAAGTCGTGGCCACCTAATAGTTCTCTTGCTAATCGACAAGTGCGCACGGCATCTTTCGCGTTATAGCAACCTGCGGTGTTTGGCAAAATGGTATATTTTTCAGGGGAGATAACATCCAGTAAATTGGGTTCATCTGAATTTTGGCCAATATTAGTTCTGCGCACTGCCACCGTGACGATCTCTGCGCCACTGGTTTCAATTGCTTGTCTGGTTTCTTCATGATCTTTGTATTTGCCTGTACCTACCAATAAACGTGAGTGATAGCTTTTTCCGGCAATAATAAGCGGGGGATCATTTAATGCATTTTGGGTCATATTTTATCTGCTTGGCTCTGATTTTTAAGATTGGGCAACGTGAGTCTTTTTTGAAATCATCAGTCTATTAACCACCACCGATGGCTTGAACGACTTCGACACAATCACCTTCCGAAACCTGAAAAGTATCGTGCTGACTACGGGCAATGATGTCTTCATTTACTTCAATAGCAAAACGTTTACCTAACAAGTCGAGATGCACAATAAGGTCTGTTAATTTAGCACCTTCAGCTAACTCAAAAGCATCACCGTTAAGTGTAATATTCATGCTATTTCCTATTAGAAAATGGATGTGTGTCACTCAGACCATTGAAGCATAGAGACTACCATAAAACGGTTAGAATCCAAGTTCTCTGTGCGTTTTACTTTGACTAAATTGCCAAGTAATGGAGATGATCGCTATGTTGCGTAGCAATATATCTATAAAATACCTGCAACGCTTACAGCACTCTTCTTGAGTACGCTGACGACCTATGCAGGATTTTAAATTGGCTAACACCCCCTATCATCACGGCGATCTCAAAGAGGCGCTTATTGCTGCATCTCATAAAATACTAAGAGAAAAGGGTGCTGATTCACTTTCGCTGCGAGCCGTCGCCGCTGAAGCTGGTGTATCTCATATGGCGCCTTATTCGCACTTCAAGAACAAGAAGTCTTTATTTCAGGAAGTCGCTGCTTCAGGTTTCGATGAGTTAGCCCGCAAAATGGTAAGTGATAGCAAAAACCTACGTAAGGCCTCGGAATTAATACTTTCATATGGCGTCACCTACATTGAATTTGCTCTTGCTCAACCTCAGTTATATCGTTTGATGTTAGGCCAAGTAGAAAACTTGGGTAGAAGAAGTTCCGGCAAAGACGATGAAGCAGGCAAACCTGTGCAAACTAGTTTAGAGATTTCACCCGAACTACACAGAAGCTCTAAACGCCCTTTTGATTTACTAGAAAACGCCTTTTCGAAAACTAGTCGGAATGAATTGAAAGTGAAAGCACAAGCCTTAGGCGCTTGGTCTATGGTGCATGGCATGGCGGCCTTGCTGATTGAAGGCCACTTTGAAATTCCGACGGGCATGACAACCAAAGAGTTTTTGGCCATGGCTGCGGTTTATAAGTAAGCCTAATTCGCTCATTCCGCCAAATAGCCCCGTTCATTGTGCCCCGTCGAAATGTGCTGATGTAACCCCACGTTTAATTTGGTAAACCCTTCGATAAAATCAAAGGGGCTTTAACTTCTGAACAAATTGAAACAAGGAAAATGGTAAACGCTTAGTGATTCTTTTGATCAATGGCTGAAGATGCCTATCATTTATTTGGGGCATTCCACCTTTAAATGCCAAAACAATAAGATTATCCCCACCGATTGAACAGGTCAGACAATTATTATCAAAGTGCTCTTTTAATGCTTGCTTAGCTTTGGGGTGAGAGCCTTTTCCCTGATCCCAGAGATTCAAAATTAGGATGCCATTACGACTTAAAGCATGGAAACAATTGTTTAGAAAAACCTGATTTAGCTGCAAATCTAACATGCCATCATCATTATAGATATCTGCTAATATCATATCGGTCTCGCCATAAAAACCTGACATATAGTGCTGTGCATCTTCAGGAAAAATACTCAGCCTGTCATCATCTTCCGGTAAGCCAAACCAGTTTTGCGCAACCTTAATGACCTGATACCTCAATTCGACAATATCAATTAAAAGATCATTAGAATAGTGTCGAAAAGCATGAACTAAACTCCCGCCACCTAAACCAAGCAAGGTAATTCGTTTAGGGGCAGGAAGGTAAATTAAGCCAAGCATCATGGCTTGCGTATACTCAAAAACTAGGTCACTTGGCCGAGATAAATCAATAGCGCTTTGTTGAGAGTCTTCGCTAAAGGCAAGATAGCGCGTTGAGCCTTTCTCGAACACTCGAATGGGGCCAAGGTCATCATAACAACGAAAGATTTCGGTGCCTGGAATACTCATGGTAAAGCGCGTCCCGGCTAATAAGTGAAGTATTGGTTTGCCTTGAAATAACACAGGCGACTAGGGCTTTAAATACGTAATGATATCCTGTTCTTCCATCGGCTTCGCAAAATGAAAACCTTGTAGATAATCCACTCCCAGAGAAACAAGTTGAGTCATTTGTTCCTGAGTTTCGACACCTTCCGCCACAACTTTAAAATGTAAACCATCTGCAATATGCATCACAGCATTCACAATGGGCTGGCCATTCGTTTCAATTTTATTAATGAATGAACGATCAATTTTGACCAAATTCACGGCTAAGTCTTGCATAGCCGATAATGAAGAATAGCCCGTCCCAAAATCATCAATAGATACTTTGACGCCCATAGTTTGCAAGACCAACACTTGCTGAAGCAGCTTATCCATATCCGTCGCAAAAATAGACTCGGTGATTTCCAAAAATAAGCAATGAGGCGCTAAGCCACTTTCAGCCAACACCTCTTTAACGATGTCTTTAAAGTTTTCGTCTTGCATCTGGATAATCGACACGTTCACACTGACTGCAATTTCATTATATTGATCTGACATAAGCTGCCAGCGTTTGGCCGCAAAACAAGACTCTCTTAAAACCCAAGCACCAATTTTACGAATCTGTCCATATTGCTCTGCGATACAAATAAACTCATCCGGTGCTATTGCTTCACCATCCAGTTGCCAGCGAAGTAGCGCCTCGAATGCAAAAATTGATCGATCTTTTGTATTCAGAATGGGCTGGTAAACTAAACGTAGTTCCTGGTTTTCGAGTGCACCCGCTAAACGGGCTTTGAGTTTTTGTTCGCGACTTATCTTATAACCAATAATATCCGAGAATACCCCAACGCTTGAGGGCATTCTTTTCTTTTGATGATACATTGCGGTATCGGCTAACTGAATTAACTCAACTTCATTGCGTGCATGCTGAGGATAAAAAGCCACGCCAATCGTTGCGCCAATCGTGATTCGATTGTTGTCGATATCATAAGGTTTCGAGATTCTTGTGATCATTAATTGTGCTTTTTCAAGGACTTCAGCTTCATTCATATTAGCTAGCATGAGCAAAAATTCATCACCGCCCCAACGACAGAGTAAATGGTTATCCGGTGCTTGTTCTTGAAGCCTTAGCGCTGTTTGAGCGAGTACGCGATCACCTGTAGCATGACCAACGCTATCATTTACTTTCTTAAACCCATCCAGGTCAATAAATAGCAAGGCCAGGTATTCATGCTTGATGTCTGCCTGTTCAAGCTGAAGCCTAGCTTCATTTAAAAAAGCGCTGCGATTGAATAAACCTGTCAGTGGATCAATATTAGAAAGCTCGTAAATTTTTTGCGTCCGTTCGGCAACCTGCTCTTCCATATAATTTACTAAAGCCACATTTTCGTGTTTAAACTGAATTGCTTGTGTCGTAAAGTCAGATGCTTTTTTTGAGGCAACCATCATGACGATACTGAATGAGAGACCTAAAGCCCCCAAAATATTTTGATAACCCTGCTCAGAGAGCAGCATTCCGACTGAAAAAGGAGCCAAAAGGGTAAACACATACACCATTGCAGTGAGTCTATGAGCTGCCAGTACCGTTGCGGAGCCACCCGCCATCGCAGAGACCACAATAATCATACATGCCAGCTCAATAATTTCGACATGTGCATACATGGTAAGCGCATAAATACACCACAATATCGCAGTGACCAGCGTGCCGCTAATGAAGCGATAAGTAGCGCGCTTGCCCTCGTATTCCGTTCCAGAAATATACTTACGCCAATGAAGTGAATCCAACAAGCGAATCACTAAGACGATAGAGATAAGGCTTAGCCAAACATGCTGAAAATATGAATACTCGGGGTTATCAAAACCAAGTACCAAAGCGCTTGAGGCAATTGCGGAGATTAAAATACCCGCAATGCTATTTGAATATAACAGCTCAGCGGTATCACGCTGCATGCTTAATTCAGCATTACGTGGAGGGTTTGTTACAGCGTGATTGACCATGATAAAAACTTAGGCAAAAGAAAAATCCAGAGCCAACATTAATTAAGGCTCAGCGTGTTTTAAACATAGTTCTGATTTGAAAGCTTGTCCAACGTGGCGGGCCCGTTTAACTTAAAAAACAGCCTTTAGCAATTGGGAATTAATTATCAATTAGTTAGCACTTCTTTACTTTTACAAGCTTGTCTTTCCAAGGTGTCAAGATTAAGGGCGGTTATCTTTCCGCCCCATACACAAGCGGTATCTATGGCCTGAAACATCTCGCCAAAACCTGTTTCACCGGATAACGCTGCCCAATGTCCAAAAATAAAACGTGTAGCATCTTTAGGTGGATAACTAAACCAGGGTGAAAAACCTTCGGGAGCTGAATCCAAGTCTTCTTTTGCTGAAAAATCTAATTCACCATTTGGTTTAATAAAGCGCATACGGGTAAAGTAGTTGGTAATCACCCGAAGGCGTTTCAAACCCGACAAATCATCTGACCATATCGCGGGTGAATTGCCATACATGTTTTCGAAAAAATCACGAAGATTAGTTTGTTGAAGTGCCTGATACACCTCCTGACTGAGACTGTAGGCTTGTTCAATTTTCCAGATATGTGGAACACCGGCATGCGTCATCACAAAATTAGACTTTTTATCCCAATGCATGAGTGGTTGCCGGATTAACCAGTTCATCAGTTCATCACAATCTGGCGCACTCAGAATGTCAGCGAAAGTGTCTTTCTTTTTGGCCGTTCTATTTGTGTGGTAGCAGGCTAATAAGTGCAAGTCATGATTGCCCAAAATCACCTTCGCAGGTAAACCCTCTGATTCACCTAATTGCTTGATAAAACGAAGGGTGTCGAGCGATTTTGGACCACGATTAACCAGGTCACCGGCAAACCACAATTCATCTTTTTCAGGGGCAAAATTGATTTGCTTGAGCAAGGCCATCAGAGAATCGAAACAACCCTGAACATCGCCAATTGCGTACCTTGCCATACTTTGCTCCTATTTATCAGTGCTAGTTTGTCAGTGCTAGTTTGTCAGTGCTAGTTTGTCAGTGCTAGTTTGTCAGTGCTATTCAATCAACTCAATCAACACGCTTTGAGCATTCAAATAAAGATTCATTCGTACTTTAGCGGGTCAGTTATGCCGTTTTCCCGAAATGCTTCGAGACGCTCCTGACAGGCGCCACATTTTCCACAAGCGCGCTCACGTCCGTTATAACAGGTCCAGGTTTTGGAGTAATTCAAGCCCATCGCTAAACCTTTGCTTAAAATCTCGGTTTTATTAACCGCTTGGAAAGGCGCAATAATGTCAACGGGGTCATAGTTGGCAATTTTGGATACTGCATCCATTTTCTCAATAAACTCTGGGCGACAATCAGGGTAAATTGCATGATCACCACCATGGGCACCGTAATACACAGCTTCGGCTTTTATGGAAACGGCATAGGCAATCGCGAGAGAAAGCATCACCATGTTTCGATTAGGCACCACGGTAGATTTCATACTTTCTTCTTCGTAATGGCCTTCAGGAATTTCAATATCATCGGTAAGAGAAGACCCCATTAGCAGTTGATGAATGGGTGTAATGTCGACAATCTTATGAGGAAGGCCTAAGTCATCGCAGACTTTTTGAGCATAATGCAGCTCTTTTGAATGCTTCTGACCATAGTTGAACGATAATGCATAAACACGTTTTCCCTGTGCAATAGCTTGATTCATTAAGGTAAACGAATCCATACCACCCGAGTAAATTACCACGACCTTGTTTGTCATTTATTCTCTCTCTTTTCTACGCTTCAGTCATTCACTGTTTATTTTATTTAAATCAGAGTAATTAAGGCCTGGTAGTTTAGCCGTCATCACATTGAAATAACAGATTCCTATTGTTTGAACCAGTGGCTAAACAAGGTGATCTAGAGGCACTTCGGTTCGGTTAATTATTTTACGCAGCACGAAACTAGAATGGACACCACTAACCCCGGGAATACGCGTGAGTTTGCCTAACAAAAAAGCCTGATAGGCATCCATATCGCTCACCAAGACTTCCACCATATAATCGGCCGATTGCCCCGTGATCAACATGCAAGACAAAACCTCCGGGCAGTCTTTCAAGGTTTCTTCAAAGGCTTCAAAACGATCTGGAGTATGTCTATCCATACTTATTTGCACTAAAGCTGTCAGTTTCAAACCCAACATATCTCGATTCAGCAAAGTTACCGTTTTTAATAATAAGCCGCTATCTTCTAAGTGCTTTACCCGGCGCGCACAAGGCGAGGGCGATAAACCGACTTTCTCGGCAAGCTCTAAATTGCTTATTTTCCCATTCGACTGAAGGTGAGAGAGAATTTTTCGATCTAAACGATCTAATTTAATCATTATTAGAAGCCTGTTCGACACTCAAAAACAACTTTACGTCAATTAATAATATATTTCACCAATAATAATGCTTATATTAGTGAAATTAACCTTTTAATTGTTGTTTAGCCCTACATTTTGATGATTAACACTCAGCCATCTCGCTTACACTTGTTTAAAGTCGATGTACTTCCACAAGCGCCATCTAGACACCCAAATTTAAAAATGAATAGACAGGATATATATGATAAGCAATGCAACAACACACTCTACACGATTCGATCATAAAAAATATCGTGCATTTGAGCCTGTTCGCTTGGTAAACCGAACCTGGCCAGATCAAGCCATCACACACGCGCCTATTTGGTGTAGTGTCGATTTACGTGATGGCAACCAAGCCCTAATCGAACCGATGAATGTTGAGCAGAAAAAAGCGCTATTCGCCTTGCTAGTTAAATTAGGTTTTAAAGAAATTGAAGTCGGCTTTCCTTCGGCATCACAACCCGATTTTGATTTTGTCCGTTGGTTGATCGAAGCAAACCAAGTACCTGAAGACGTCACCTTGCAAGTGCTAACGCAAGCTCGCCCGGAATTAATCGAGCGGACTTTTGAGTCATTGAAAGGTGCCAGACGCGCCATTGTTCATGTATATAACTCCACTTCTAAAGTGCAACGCGAGCAAGTATTTAAACTAAGCAAACAAGGCATTATTGATATTGCGGTGAATGGCGCTAAAACAGTTCAGCACTACGCTAGGCAACAACCTGAAACTGAGTGGCTATTTCAGTATTCACCTGAAAGCTTTACCGGCACCGAATTGGATTTTGCGGTTGAAGTGGTCGATGCCGTGACCCATGTCTGGCAACCAACGAAAGAGCAGCCAGCCATTATCAACTTGCCCGCAACGGTTGAAGTGGCGACACCGAATATTTTTGCGGACCAAATAGAGTACTTTTGTCGCCACGTTGCTCGTCGCGATGCCATCATTATCAGCGTGCATACCCATAATGATCGAGGTTGTGGCGTGGCTGCGGCTGAGTTAGCTGTTATGGCGGGTGCCCAGCGCGTCGAAGGTACTTTGATGGGCAACGGTGAACGAACCGGTAATATGGATATCATCACCATGGCAATGAACATGTACAGCCAAGGCATCGACCCTGAATTGAATCTAAGCAATATGGACGAAATTGTCCGAACTGTGAAAATCTGTACACAGCTACCCGTACATCCTCGTCATCCTTATGTTGGTGAACTTGTGTTTACGGCTTTCTCCGGTAGTCATCAGGATGCGATCAAAAAGTGCTTAGCCTTGCGAGAGGATAACGATGACAACGTATATTCATCTCAAATGTGGGATGTGGCTTATTTGCCCATCGACCCTCGCGACTTGGGCCGAAGTTATCAAGAAGTGATACGCGTTAATTCTCAGTCTGGCAAAGGTGGTGTTGCATATAGTTTAGAGAGGGACTACGGCATTCAAGTGCCACGCTGGATGCAGATTGCTTTTAGCCCTGTTGTCCAAAAAATGGCCGAAGAGCAAGGTGGAGAGATCAATCCAGAAACGATTTATGAGTGCTTTATAAAACAATACATGAAGCATGAAAAACCTGTCGACATGTCGAGTTACACCTTAACGCGCAATACCCATGATGAAATTCATGCTCAGCTTATGATTGATGGTGAATATGCTAAGGTACAGGGCAAAGGCCAAGGTGCCTTAGCCGCGTTTGCAGATGCGATGAGTAAACACTTTGCTTATAAAATGGATATTCAAGCCTATAGCGAGCATGCCTTGGAAACAGGTAGCGAATCGAAAGCAATTGCTTATATTCATGTCTTGATAAACGACCAGGCGTTTATGGCTAGCGCCGTGCATGAAGATATTTTAAGTGCCAGTTTGAATGCTTTGCTGAAGGCGGGGAATCAGTTTTTGAAGATCAATCAGACACCAGTAAAACAGGCTAGTGCTTAAATAATTTAGCCATGCTTTCTTCGTTTAGGCATGGCTAAATTCCACTCGTTTAGAAATAATATTTTAACCTCATATCAAAACGCTCTTGTTTGAGATCATTTTTCAAACATCTTCGGGAAAGGCCGCTTCAATGGGGTAGTTACCTCATAGCAACGTAAATATTACGGTCCAGGCATTACTCTCGGGATTCAACAGCCATCGTCGCTCGAGAAAAGCCAATCAAGTCAGAAGTCAAAAAAGAACACCCTGCAAAAAAGCGCGGACGACCTAAAAAGGGTGAAGAGCAAAAGCGCCGCCGAAAAACTGGCTACAAGCTGGCTGAAGATATTCGTTACAATGAACGCAGTACTGTCGAGCGAGTCAACGGTCGGCTTAAATATGAATTTAATGCGCGAATGGTCCGAGTAAAAGGCCATACAAAAGTAATGGCTCACCTGATGTTTGGCATCATGACGCTGACCGCAAACCAATTAATGAGATTTGCGGAATAAAAATTTAGATAGTCCGTTAATCATCATTCGTACTGTTCATATTGATTGAGCAGGGGCTTCTTTACGCAAAAAAGCAGGAAATGCACAATATTCAGGCAGCCTGATGAGGAAATCCTAATTTTTGCATCAAATAGGAATGTTTCGCATTTAGTTAAATGCTCGGCACCCCTAAATGCCATAACTATCTGCGAGTTTTGCAAATGGCTCCATTCATGCAGACGGTAGCGTATTGATATCACGGGCTAATCAGAAAGAAGAAGATCCAGTACTAAATGGTTTTTTGAATTTTATTGCTAATGATATTCAGAAAAATCCGCACCATGTACAGGCGGTTAGTTCTGAGCTGTTTGAGCGCATTCAAAACTTGGTTGATGACGTTGACGTGGATTTAGATATCCCTCTTTTAGATGAGGATGATTAGCTTTGGCTGAGAATAAACCTTTAGTAGTCAATGGATGGACTATCTTTACGCATCCCTTGTTTCTTGATAAATATGAATCATTGGCCGCAAAGGTTGAAACACTAAAAGCCAAAGATCCCAGTAACTACAAAAAGAAGAGTACAACTAAGCGTCTAGCAGCAATACACAAACTTGCTTTTGAAATCATTCCAAAAGATCCAACTATTCCTGAGTATCGCCAAGGAACTACGCTAGGAGAGAATCATAAACATTGGTTTATAGCTAAATTCTTCCAGCAATACCACCTCTTCTTTCGCTTTCACTCTGAATCAAAAATTATCGTTTTGGCTTGGGTTAATGATGAAAAGACTAAGCGAGCATATGATGGTAAGTCGGATGCCTATCGTGCTTTTGAAAAGACGCTCAATAATGGTAATCCACCAGATGATTGGAGTGAATTAATTGCAGAAGCGAAAGGCCTGAGGCCTTAAAAAGCTCTGGAACCTTAGTGATATTTATCTGTATCATGGCCAGCATTTATTCGACTTAGATAATATTCGATGGGTTAGGTGTATAAGTCATTATGGAAAGCTTCTATCTTATTCTGAGCTATATCATTATTGGAATGCTCTTAAAGCGTTTTAAAGCTTTACCTGATAATTCGGCGATGGTACTAAATGCTTATGTACTCTATGTGGCTTTACCCGCGCTTATCTTAAAAAGTATACCCTTACTAGGCTTTTCTTCCTCACTATATGTGCCTGTTATCACACCCTGGTTTTTATTGGTATTTGTGATTCTGTTGGTCCTGTTTTTATCAAAAATTTTACATTGGTCTCGAGAAATTACGGGTGCTTTATTAATAATTTTGCCCTTGGGGAACACCTCTTTTTTAGGTTTCCCCATGACCGAAGCCTTGTTTGGTCAACAAGGTATGCCATACGCGGTTGTTTATGATCAGTTAGGCTCTTTTATCGCATTAGCCACTTATGCCTCTCTTGTTGCAGCGATATATAGCTCGAAAGTGGCTTCCCCTGGCTTGCGCGATATAGCCATCAAAATAATTACCTTCCCTTCTTTTATTGCTTTAATACTGGGTTTGGCTTTAAAAGGTATCAGTTTGCCGGATTTTGCAAATTCTCTGATCAGCGGACTGTCTCTAACGCTGGTACCTGTTGTAATGGTCGCCGTAGGTTTTCAATTACGCTTTCGATTTAGTCGTGATGAAATGGCACCGATGGCTATCGCCTTAGCTATAAAATTAATGCTTATGCCTGCTGTTGCTTGGTTTCTATGGTATAGCTTTGGACAAGAGGGTTTGGTGGTCAATATCAGTGTCTTTCAAGCTGCGATGCCTCCGATGATCTCAGCCGGTGCAATCGCGATTATGGCAGGTTTAGCGCCAAGATTAGTGAGTGGTGTGATTGGTTTTGGCGTGCTGCTGGCCTTGCTTACTCTACCGGTTGTGGCATGGTTGCTGGGGTAAAAAACCTAAGCGGATGCCTGCCAAATTAAAAATTTCCCGAAAGAGCACAAGTATGAGAGGCTGTGCCAAGCTAAGCATTCGTTAGTATCTAGGCTTAAAATTAATCATAACTTTCCCGACAGAACTTTGTCCATATGCTTTGAAAGGTGCTTTCGAGCTCTTGAGTAAAACGTTTCTCGTCACATAGTACTGAACTTTTCATTTTTGATCTCAGGGTAGCTCTGAGAACCCTTAACTCATCCAGTTCATTGGCTTTTGTTTTGGCAAGTGCAATGTAGCCTTCAAGGTCGTGGGTAATATAGCTGTGTAAATCTATTCTCGAAAGAATACTCGCGCCCACGCGTGATGCATGGTTGTTACCGCTAAATGTTATAGAGGGTACGCCCATCCAGAGAGCTTCGAAGGTGGTGGTGGTGCCGTTATAAGGAAAAGGGTCAAGACCAATATCCACTTTGCTGTAATAGCTCATGTGATCAGTAGGGTTTGGCAAGAAGCCCAAGAGCGTTAGTCTATTTAATGCGATCCCGTTTTTTTTAAATAAAGCCTGGCAACTTTGTTTGGTGATTTTATCCGATAATTGATTAGATTTTATGATGAGCTTTGAATCGGGCACGGCTTTGAGTATATCAGACCAAGCACGTATCACCTCTGGCGTAACTTTGACATAGTTATTAAAACTGCCAAAGGTAATATAGCCGTTTTTATCATAGGGAATTTTTTCTGGAATAAGAAAATCATCCCTTCCCCGGTAGCACAAAAAACCATCTTTTAAGCGTATTAACGTTTCTGAATTGAATTTATCAGAGTCGCCAATGGGGTCTGCAATGTTATCGGTAATGCGGTAATCAATCGCACTTAAGCCCGAGGTATTTGGATAACCTAGCCAGCTTACTTGAACTGGTGCGGGTTTGCGTGCAAATACCCCTAAACGGTTGTTTGCAGAGTGCCCGGCTAAATCCACCAGAATATCAATTTTATCCTCAAATACTTTATCGGCTAATTGCTCGTCAGATAAGCTGGCTACGTTTTGCCAATGATCGACATAGGATCTTAAGCGCTTATTGGTGGGATCAGATTTTGTATTGTTATAGTAAGCGAATATTTCATATTTTTTCTTATCATGCTCTTTTAGCAGAGGTTCTACAAAATAAGCGACGGAATGATTATGTAGATCGGGAGAAATATAGCCTATGTTGAGTTTGGCTTGTTGTGCATGCCTGTCCGTAAAGGCGTAATCCCCTTTGGTGTGGGCCTTGAGATAGGACTCTTCCCACTGTTTGTGTTTTTGAAATATGCTTTCCGGGGGGATATTGGCGTTATAGTTCAGAGCCAAGAGTAAGTTAGAATAGACGGCCGTTAAGCTTGGGTCGATAGCAATCGCCTTTTCTAAAGCGTCAGTGGCAAGAGCCATCTGGCCAGATTCTTTATATACATTGCCTAAGTTCGCCCAAATAGTCGGGGATTCATTATGAGTATATAAGGCCTTTTTGAAGCACTGAATGGCCTCTTGATACTGATTATTCTTTTTGAATACTAAGCCCAGATTATTCAGCGCTTCAATGAAGTCAGGCTTTAATTTGATGGCTTTCTGATAACTCTTAATGGCTTTTTCGCTTGCGCCTGTTTTATCAAGAATTCCACCCAGAATATAATGCCGTTGTGAGTTTTTAGGATCAATAGCAATAGCATTGCCAAGCAATTGAGCCGCAGCTTTATTGTGACCAAATTCATGCGCAATTAAGCCTAAGAATTGATTAGCGTCGGGGTGTCTGGGGTCGATGCTCAGAACTTGCTGATAGAGTTTCTCGGCTTGTGCCATATCACCTTTTTGATGATATGCATAAGCTGATTGCATCAGTTGAAGAACACTATTTTGGTGTGTAGATAGAGCCATAGTCAATCCAAATTACCGTACTTTTGTTTTTTTGTTTCTAATTAAGTCTGCCTGATTAAAGGTTATTAATCGATATGTTCGGGAAACTATGGCGTGTGTCAATTGGCTTCTGAGAGATCAAAGCGGACACTTTTCGTGCAATGTCCCTATAAAGGTGTGCAACTTCACTATCGGGTTCGGCTACAACGGTTGGTTTGCCTGCATCAGTTTGTTCACGAATTGTCTTGTGTAAGGGCATTTCACCCAATACTTCCGTATCATAGGCTTGTGCAATACGATGACCGCCACCTTCACCGAATAGGGGTTCATGATGACCGCAATGACTACAAATATGCACGCTCATGTTTTCAATCACACCCAAGACATCAATATCAACCTTGCGGAACATCTCAATACCTTTTTTGCAGTCGAGTAAGGCGATGTCTTGAGGTGTAGTGACAATGATTGCGCCAGTCACAGGAATGCGTTGAGCCAAGGTTAACTGGACATCACCGGTACCTGGTGGTAAATCGACAACCAAATAGTCCAGATTGCTCCATTTGGTTTGGGTGACGAGCTGCAAAAGAGCGCCGCTCACCTTCGGGCCACGCCAAACCATAGGGGTATTATTATCCACTAAAAATGCCATGGAATTGGCCTCTATGCCATGAGCCGGAATCGGGATAAACCATTTTCCATCGGCTGTTTCAGGGCGCTGGCCGTCTGGAATGCCAAGCATCATACCCATGCTTGGGCCGTAAATGTCAGCATCAATAATGCCAACACGAGCGCCTTCTTGTGCCAATGCCAAGGCAAAATTTACAGCGGTGGTACTTTTGCCGACACCGCCTTTTCCAGAGGCAATGGCAATAATATTTTTGACGCCATCTATGCTTTTAATTTCGTTCTGCGCGATATGAACGGCTATTTTGCTAGAAATATTAATCTCAACTGACTCGACTCCATCAACATATTCAAGGTTGGTTTCAATAATTTGTTTAATGCCGCCCATCAAACCATTACAGGCATAAGGCATTTCAATATTGACAAGGATTTTGCCATGTTCGCACTCTAGTTTTTTAATCGCGTTTAAAGAGAATAAGTCTTGGTTCAGATAAGGATCGCGATACACTTTAATCGCATCGTCTAATTCTGTTTTATTGACGTTTGACATAATCACTCCGGACGCTGTTCTGGCAGTTTTTTAAAGGACGGGAAAGTTGCTTGTCTGTTGAAAGAGCTGGGCATTCTACCTGATTTTTTTGAAGCGATATATCTTCGTATTAAGAAGGCATTATTTACAGTGCTTGAGTAAAAGAAATCCAAGATTCTTATGAAAAGCTTTGTATAGGCGGTTTGCTTCCTTTTTCGCCTGGGAACCGGCATATTTTTTATAAAACACGGTGATTTAATACCCGCTTAGGATGAAAATTGTCCAATAACTAGGTATCATTGCGCCGGTTTTGGCTGCGTAGCAGTAAGTTTAGATTTAACCTTGTTTATGATGGGGTTTGGTTTTTAAAAAGTTCAAACAAAAGAGTTGAGATGTCTGTGCGAAAAATACTGGTTACGAGTGCCCTGCCTTATGCCAACGGTCCGATCCATTTAGGTCATATGTTGGAATACATTCAAACGGACATCTGGGTACGTTTTCAGAAATTACGTGGTCAAACCTGTACTTATGTCTGTGCTGATGATGCCCATGGTACGGCCATTATGTTGCGCGCAGAAAAAGAAGGTATCACCTCTGAACAATTAATTGATCGAATCAGTGCGGAGCACCAGCAAGACTTCGCTGATTTCCAGGTCGCCTTTGATAATTATTATTCAACGCATTCTTCTGAAAACCAAAGCCTAGCAAGTGGTATTTATGAAGCCTGTTTAGCGAAGGGTAAAATTTCCTCGCGATCGATTACCCAAGCTTTTGACCCGGAAAAACAATTATTCCTAGCTGATCGCTTTGTGAAAGGCACTTGTCCAAAGTGTAAAAGTGAAGATCAGTATGGTGATAACTGCGAAGTGTGTAGCGCAACCTATTCGCCTATGGAATTAATCAATCCAAAATCGGCCATTTCCGGTGCGACACCCGTTGAAAAGGACTCAGAACATTTCTTTTTCAAACTAGCTGACTTTACTGAATTCTTAAAAGAATGGACGCGCAGCGGTACCCTTCAACCGCAGATTGCCAACAAACTATCAGAATGGCTGGATTCAGGTTTGCAAGAGTGGGATATCAGCCGTGATGCACCTTACTTCGGTTTTGAAATCCCGAATCAGCCAGGTAAATATTTTTATGTTTGGCTGGATGCGCCTGTGGGTTATATGGCGAGTTTCAAGAACTTATGCGACCAGCGTGACGATTTGGATTTTGATGAATACTGGAAAGCCGGTTCAGAGACCGAGCTTTATCATTTTATCGGTAAAGACATCATTAATTTCCACGCTTTATTTTGGCCCGCCATGCTGAGTTGCGCCGACTACCGAACACCCACGGGTGTTCATGCGCATGGTTTTGTGACGGTGAATGGCAAGAAAATGTCCAAGTCACGCGGAACCTTCATCAAAGCACGTACTTACTTAGAGCACTTGAATCCTGAATATTTACGTTATTACTTTGCCGCGAAACTGACGAGTCATGTTGATGATTTGGATTTGAATCTGGATGATTTTGCTCAGCGGGTAAATTCAGACTTAGTCGGTAAAGTTGTGAATATTGCGAGTCGATGTGCAGGCTTTATCACCAAACGTTTTGATGGACGCTTGTCTGAAGACTGTTTAGAAACCGAGTTGCTGGCTAAGTTTACTGATGCGGGTGATGAAATCGCTGTTTTTTATGAAGCGAGGGAATTTGCTAAAGCTATCCGTAAAATTATGGAATTGGCGGATCTAGCAAACCAGTATATTGATGAAAAAGCACCGTGGGTGATCGCCAAAGAAGAAGGCAAAGAGGCAGAGCTTCAGCAGATTTGCTCCAATGGCATTAATATGTTCCGTCAGTTGATGACCTATTTAGCCCCCGTTTTACCAGCGATGACTGAAAAAGCACAAGACTTCCTAAATGTCAGCTTAAATTGGGATGCGCGCACCGAGCTTTTACTAGGTCATGAGATTTCCAAATTCAAACCAATGATGACGCGTGTCGAAATGGATAAAATCAATGCCATGGTCGAAGCGTCTAAAGAGGCGGTCGCTGAAGAAATGCAGTTAGGTAAAAAAGCAGAGAAGACAACTGAAAAAGATGAGAATGCTTCACCTTCAGTCGAGCCGATTGCCGCAGAAATAGAATTCGATGATTTCGCTAAAGTCGATTTGCGGGTGGCTTTAATTAAACATGCCGAGCATGTCGAAGGCGCTAAGAAATTACTTAAACTGACGCTGGATTTAGGTTTTGCTGAAAAGCAGGTGTTTTCAGGTATTAAGTCTGCTTATCAGCCTGAAGACTTAATTGGCAAAATGACCGTGCTAGTGGCGAATCTAAAACCTCGGAAAATGAAGTTCGGCATGTCAGAAGGCATGGTGTTAGCGGCTGGCCCTGGCGGGAAAGATATTTGGTTATTAGAACCGCATAGCGGTGCTCAGCCAGGTATGAGAATTATGTAATTTTAATGCAATATTTTTTACAACAAAGTTATTTGGAGCACTTTAAAGCCTGATGAGTGAATACCTGTTAATTTTAGTCAGTACCATATTAGTGAACAACTTCGTGTTGGTTCAGTTCTTGGGCTTGTGCCCGTTTATGGGGGTATCCAACAAACTTGAAACGGCCATGGGCATGGGTTTGGCAACGACCTTTGTGCTGACGCTATCTTCTTTATGTAGTTATTTGGCTTTCACCTACCTTCTTCAGCCGCTTGGTTTGGAATATCTGCAAACTATTACCTTTATTTTGGTGATCGCCGTGGTTGTTCAATTTACTGAAATGGTAGTGCGTAAAACCAGCCCGGTGCTTTATCGGGTGCTTGGTATCTTTTTACCTCTTATTACCACGAATTGTGCGGTATTAGGTGTCGCCTTGCTCAATATCAAAAAACAAAATGGCTTTGTTGAATCAATTCTCTACGGCTTTGGTGCAGCGGTGGGGTTTTCGATGGTATTGATTTTATTTTCGGCCATGAGAGAGCGGATTGCAGTGGCTGACGTGCCCGCACCGTTTAAAGGCTCTGCGATCGGGATGATTACTGCAGGCTTAATGTCACTTGCCTTTATGGGTTTTACGGGTTTGGTGAATATTTAATGGTGAACCTGATCTTATGAGTATAGTCTTCACAGCCATTCTGGCGCTGCTTGGTTTGGCGATCGTATTTGGGATTTTGCTGGGCTTTGCTGCGGTGCGTTTTAAAGTCGAAGGCAACCCCATTGTCGACCAGATTGACAGCCTTCTACCGCAAACCCAATGTGGTCAATGTGGTCATCCTGGTTGCCGCCCTTATGCTGAAGGTATTGCTGCTGGAGAAGAAATTAATAAGTGTCCACCGGGTGGTGAAGCAACGATTCAGGCTTTGGCTGATTTACTCGATGTTGAAGCACCTGCTTTAGATGCCGAACACGGCGAAGAAAAACCGAAGACGGTTGCCGTTATTCGTGAAGACGAATGTATTGGTTGCACCAAGTGTATTCAAGCCTGCCCTATTGATGCCATTTTAGGTTCCGCCAAACATATGCATACTGTCATTGCATCTGAATGTACCGGTTGTGATTTATGCGTCGAGCCTTGTCCAGTCGACTGTATTGATATGGTGCCGGTTGATAACGGCTTAGCTGCATGGCATTGGGATGCGCCTAAACCCTTGAATATTATTGCGACCGATTCAGCTTCTTACCATGGAGCAGAATCCGTATGACGATGCAAGAAATAATACCGACCTGCTCCGTGGATATTTTTGATTTCCATGGCGGTATTCACCCAGAAGAGCATAAAACCGATTCCAATCAACAGCCCATTCGTCTGTTGGGCTTGCCACCTAAGCTAATATTGCCCTTAAAACAGCATATTGGGGCAGCGAGTAAACTGCATGTTGAGGTGGGTCAAAAAGTATTGAAGGGGCAAAAACTTGCTGATGCAGATGGCCCTTTTAGCGTGGCTTTACATGCACCCACTTCAGGAAGTGTTGTGGCGATCGATGATCAGTTAATTGCCCACCCTTCGGGTCAGACGGATTGCTGTATTAGCTTAATTCCGGATGGCGAGGATAAATGGTGCGAGCTTCATCCTTGTGAAGATTACCAGCAACTGAGTGCCAGTGAGATTCAAACTAAAGTCAGTGAAGCGGGTATTGCGGGTATGGGTGGTGCGGGCTTCCCGACAGCGATTAAGCTAGCACCGTCCAATTTAACGAATATTGATACCCTGATTTTAAACGCTGCCGAGTGTGAGCCTTATATCACCGCCGACGATCGTCTCTTGCAAGAGCGCGCTGGCGATGTCGTCGCGGGGCTTGACATTCTTATACAGGTCTTAGGTGTGCATCAGTGTTTAATTGGCATTGAGGACAACAAGCCAGAAGCGATTCAAGCCTTGAGAAAAGCCTTAGCTGGAAAGAATATCCGGTTATGTGTGATGCCCACGAAATATCCCTCTGGTGGTGAAAAACAGCTAATTAAACTGCTTACAAATAAAGAAGTGCCAAGCGGCAGGATTCCAGCAGATATCGGCATCGTTTGTCAGAATGTGGCAACGGTTGCCGCGATTTACCGTGCAGTTCGTTTCGGTGAGCCTTTGATCTCACGCGTTACCACGCTGACCGGAGAGCAAATAGCGGAACGGGGTAATGTCGAAGTTCTTTTAGGCACGCCCATTGATTGGATGCTCAAGCAAGTTAACTATCAATCAGCCAAAGTGGAACGCTTGATTATGGGCGGGCCGATGATGGGCTTCACCTTATTGCATTCGGACGTGCCGGTGGTGAAAACAACCAACTGTATTTTAGCGCCCGGCCCCAAAGAATTGCCTTTAGCGCCACCTGCACAAGCCTGTATTCGTTGTGGTTTATGTGCCGATGCCTGTCCGGCTGAATTATTGCCACAACAGTTATATTGGTTTTCTCGTGCAGAAGAATATGAAAAAGCCGAGCATCACAATTTATTCGATTGCATCGAGTGTGGTGCTTGCTCTTATGTCTGCCCAAGCGCTATTCCTTTGGTTCAATACTACCGACATTCAAAAGGCATGATAAAACAACAGCGTGAAAACCAGCTAAAGTCGGATCAGGCGAGAGAACGTTTTGAAGCAAGGCAACAACGTCTAGAGAGAGAGCTGGCAGAAAAAGCAGCGAAGCGAAAACAACGGGCTGAAGCAGCAGCCAAAGCCCAGGCAGCAAAATTGGCGGAAGCTGAAAAAGAGCCAAATCCAGCAGTAAATTCGGTACCCAAGGCTGTTATTCAAGAGGCTATAGATCGTGTTAGTGCAAAACAAACACTCGCGGCAGAAAAAGTAGACCTTGCTGAATTGAAATTAGCGTGGGATAAAGCCCAAGCCAAACTCGATAAAATGTTCGATGCCTTGGATGATGCAAAAGCAAATAATCCTGAACAAGTCGACAAGCTAAAGCGCGCAGTCGAAAAAAATCAAATGCGTGTTAATCAAGCTAAGACTGCTTGGCAGAAAGCAGAGAAAGAGCAGCTAAGCCAAGAGTCAGCTCTCTCTCAAACCAACTCAGCTGAAATTGCTCAAGCCAGTGTTGCTAAAGGTAAAGAAAAACCAGATTTAGCAGCGCTCGCGTTGGCACTTGAAAAAGCACAATCGAAACTAGTTAAAATGGAAGATGCCTTGGCGCAAGCGGCTGACGATCAAAAAGAGAAATTGACGCGTGCTGTTGATAAAAACAAGGTACGCGTTGAAGCCGCTAAAGAGACATTAGAAGAGGCTAAACAGCAAGCTAATATTGACTCACGAGATCAAGCAGATGGTGGAAAATCTTAATGGCATTACTCTCTATTAGCTCACCACATAGCAAAGGGCCGCAACGTACCTCACTCATGATGCGTTGGGTGGTTGCGATGACAATTCCCGGATTGATCGCACAAACCATTTTTTTTGGCTGGGGTAATCTGCACAATGTTTTGTGGTGTTCACTGGTTGCTCTTGCCAGCGAAGCGATCATTTTAAAAATTCGTCAACGCCCGATTGCATTCTATTTAAATGATTACAGTGCCTTAGTGACAGGAGTTCTGCTAGGTTTGGCTTTACCGCCATTTGCACCTTGGTGGGTATCTTTTATTGCGACTGCCTTCGCCATCATCTTTGCTAAGCATTTATATGGAGGCATGGGTTATAACCCCTTCAACCCTGCGATGGTGGGTTATGCCTTGGTACTTGTTTCTTTTCCGGTTGCGATGACTACAAATTGGGCTACGCCCTTAAATTTACTTGAACAGGGCGCTTCAATAGCTGATACCTTTGCAAAAATATGGTCAGAAACGGCCTTGCCGGATGCCTTTACCGGAGCCACCCCACTTGATACTTATAAGCACGAAATAGCCCACTCACTGTCCGATGAGGTTTTTCAAGCACCGGTGTTTGGTCGTTTTTATGCGCTAGGGTGGGAATGGGTGAATCTAGCATTTCTAGCTGGTGGTTTGGTCTTGCTCGCACTCAAAGTGATTCCTTGGCAAACCCCAGTGGGCGTACTCTTGGGTTTGGCGATACCTGCGATGATATTAGGTTGGGATGCAGATCAAAGTGCACCGTTTATGCTGCATATGCTGGCGGGTGCGACGATGCTCAGCGCCTTCTTCATTGCAACTGATCCTGTGACCTCCTGTACGACAGCGCGTGGGCGTTTGGTGTTTGGTCTCGGTGTCGGTATGTTTGCCTATATTATCCGTCGTTACGGTAGTTACCCAGATGCTTTCGCCTTTGCCGTATTATTGATGAATTTTGCTGCGCCACTGATTGATGTGTATACCCAGCCCAGAACCTACGGTCACACGAAAGCACAGCGTGGCCCTAAAGCGAAAGAGAGGCCTTAATGGTGTCTGACCCAACTGAACTAAATGAAGTAGAAGCCGTGAAGCCAGAAAGTTTAGTCCATTCGATGTTCCGCTCGGCTTGGGGCTTAAGTTTATTTGCTATTATTACCGCAGGGCTTATTGCTCTGACCCAGGTCGTGACCAAAGACCGAATTGCCGATCAAATCAAACAAGCTCGTTCTAAGGCGTTGTTGGAAATTGTTCCAGTCGGTCAATTTGATAATGACTTGCTTGATCATGCTTTTTGGCTTGAAGCAGAAGAAAGGCTAGGTTTAAAGGAAGCGAGTGAGGCATTTGTTGCCTTAAAAGACGGACGGCCTCGTTATTTTATTTTGCCTTTAATTGCTCCCGATGGTTATACCGGCCCCATTCGTTTAATTATGAGTGTCGATCTTGCTGGAACAGTAATAGGGTTACGAGTCATTGAGCATAAAGAAACCCCAGGATTAGGCGATAAAATAGATATAAAAAAATCTGACTGGATTCGTCTTTTTGAGGGGCGTTCTCTAGAAAATACCGAAGAAACAGCATGGGCTGTGAAAAAAGACGGCGGTGACTTTGATCAAATGACCGGCGCAACGATCACCCCGCGCGCTATTGTGAATACTGTTTATAAAGGGCTGCAATATTTCCAGGCTCATCAGGGTGAACTATTACATGCTGCGGCTGTGAATTCGTCAACACCCAAGGCTCAACAGGCTATTCAAGAAGGGCACCAGCCATGAACGATAACTCGTCTAGTTTTGATCGTGCTGAACTGAATACTTTAGTCAAAAACGGTCTGTGGAAAAACAACCCAGCCTTAGTTCAACTTTTAGGCTTATGTCCTTTATTGGCAGTGACGGGTACGGTAGTTAACGCGCTAGGCTTAGGTTTGGCCACCATGATGGTATTGCTTTGTTCAAATGCTGCGGTGTCTTTGATTCGTAACTTCGTACCAGAGGCCGTCCGTCTTCCTGCTTTTGTGATGATCATTGCTTCTTTGGTGACTTGCGCTGAGTTACTCATGCAGGCCTTTACTTACGAGCTTTATGAAATTCTAGGGATCTTTATTCCCCTTATCGTAACGAACTGTGCCATTTTAGGTCGAGCAGATGCCTATGCGTGTAAACACTCCGTCTTGCCAGCAGCGCTTGATGGCTTGATGATGGGAATAGGCTTTACTGCGGTACTGTTATTGTTAGGTGCTATGCGTGAAATGATTGGTCAAGGGACTTTATTTTCAGGCATGAATCTTATATTTGGTGATATGGCATTGTCTTGGAAGATTGTTTTGATTGATGACTATTCAAATTTTCTGTTCGCTATCTTACCGCCAGGTGCTTTTGTTGGCATGGGCTTGATTATAGCGGTGAAGAATATTATTGATCAGCGTATCGAAAAGACAACTGCCAAAAAAGTGGTAAAGAAGGTGGCGGGAAGTAAGCGGGTTCGCGTGACGGGGACTGTGTAATAAGTTGCCCCGACATACGATTAAATAAGTTTTCTTATTTAATTACTTGGGTTTGTTGCTCAAATTGATATGTCTTGGGCCGGGCATATTAACCTGTCCAGTTACACCAGTCTTTATTTGTTCAATAGCGCCACCAGCAGCCAAAAATTCTTTAACTTGCTCGTCGATAGAATTAGATGTTTCTGTTGCAGCGGGCTGTTTTTTCTTTGCTGCTGCTCTTGTTTTAGTTGCCATGAATACCCTATTACCCTCTTATAATTAACTTAGTTAGCCATTATACACTATTTCTTCCACTTAATCCGATTAACATTCGTGAATGCTGATTTACTCGAGATTAATCTTCGTACATGAATTGAAAATAGCTATTGAAGTTTTACCCTTTAGCCTTATATTTCACACTAAATCCACACATGAGATTACGACAATGATGCGTATAATTTTATTCTTGGCAACAAACTTGGCCGTGGTTCTGGTCGCTAGTATTACCCTCAGTTTGTTAGGTGTCGGCAGTTATATGACTGGGCAAGGTCTGGATTATACTAACTTGCTTATTTTTAGTTTCATTTTTGGTATGGCAGGTTCGTTTGTTTCCTTATTACTGTCGAAATTTATGGCAAAGCGGAGTATGGGGGTTCAGATTATTGAACAGCCACAAAATGCCGAGCAGCAATGGCTTTACTCGACGGTCAAAGAATTATCCAATAAAGCCAATATTGGTATGCCTGAAGTTGGTGTGTTCAATAGTGCGCAGGCCAATGCTTTTGCAACAGGCTGGAATAAAAATAATGCCCTAGTTGCTGTGAGTACGGGGTTGCTTAATAAAATGAATCGTGAAGAAGTTAAAGCTGTTTTAGGTCATGAAATCGGTCATGTCGCGAATGGTGATATGATCACCTTGACGCTTATTCAAGGTGTAGTAAACGCCTTCGTGATGTTCTTTTCACGAATTATTGGCAGCTTTATCGATCGTGTGATCTTAAAAAATGAAAGTGGCTATGGTATGGGATTTTTCATTGCCTCCTTTGTTGCTGAAATTATATTGGGTATTTTGGCAAGCACCATTGTTTACTGGTTCAGCCGAAGACGAGAATATCGAGCAGATATTGCGGGAGCTGAACTAGTGAACCCCGCTGCGATGGTCAGTGCTTTGGCGCGTTTGAAAGCAGAATACGAACAGCCAAGTGATATGCCAACAGAAATGGTTGCATTTGGTATTAGTGGCGAATTGAAAAACTCACTAGGGGGATTGTTTATGAGTCACCCGCCCTTAGATATGCGTATAGCTGCTTTAAGACAGCGGTATAATGCCTAAGAATTCTGCTGTACTTGATATTTAAGCCAGGCTTTATGAGTTTGGCTTTTTTGTTATGGGTACTCAATGAGCTAAGCTTATTAGGACGTTTAATAATAAAGGCTTCTTTATGCTGAATCATTTCCCGCTTTTCGATAGCCATTTTCATATTATTGATCCGCGTTTCCCCTTGGTAGCTAATAATGGCTTTCTTCCCGAGGCTTTCACTGTTGAACATTATCTAAAGCGGATGAATGATTATGATTTAGCCGGTGGTGTGATTGTTTCCGGTTCTTTTCAGGCTTTTGATCAGAGCTACTTGCTGGCTGCACTTAAACTACTTGGAAATCGCTTTGTGGGCGTAACGCAAGTACCAGTTTCGATTTCAGATGAAGAGCTGAACGAACTTAATAAGGCTGGCGTTAGAGCTGTTCGTTTTAACCTTAAACGAGGAGGGTCAGAAGATCTTAAGTATTTGGAATATATGGCAAAGCGCGTTTTTTCTTTATTTGGCTGGCACGTAGAATTGTATGTTGATTCCGCTAATTTAACCGAGCTTAAACCAACCATAGCTGATTTGCCTCTCGTGAGTATTGATCATTTAGGCTTGAGTCGCGCAGGATTACCAGATATTCGATATTTGTTAGAACGAAATATCAAACTAAAAGCCTGTGGTTTTGGTCGAGTAGATTTTGATGTGCTGCAAGTGTTGCCAGAGCTATATTCGATAAATCCCTCTTCACTCATGTTTGGTTCAGATCTACCTTCTACAAGGGCACCTAAAGCCTATCAAGATTCAGACTTTTTATTAGTTCAGAATGCGCTTAATGATGAGCAGGCTTGCGCGGCTGTATTCAGTAAAAATGCACAGAGTTTGTATTTAAAAAATAAAATTGCCCCTGTTTTGTATTAAAAAAGAAAAATATTCGATTATCTAGTTTCGTTTCTAGTCAGTTTCAAGTTCTTGTCTATACTGAAAGTATAAAGAAAGCATGTTTTATTATGCATTTTTGAATATTTTATATTGATAGTCAGGTTTATAGGAACACGGTTAAATGAAGTCGATGGATTCAGGGCTAGGCCCAAGTGGCAAACTTACTCTTCAAATTATTGCTATGCCAAAAGATACTAACCCGTATGGGGATATTTTTGCAGGTTGGTTAATGAGCCAAATGGACATCGCTGCCGCCACTGCTGCTGGCCAGATATCCAAGGGTAGAGCAGCAACGGTGGCAATTGATCGTGTTGAGTTCTTGTCACCCGTTTCTGTAGGTGATCAGGTGAGTTGTTATGCCGAATTACTCGATACAGGCCGCAGCTCAATGAAAATCAGGGTTGAAGTATTTGTAACCGATTCGCGAGCAAATCAGACCCAAAAAGTAACAGAAGGTGTGTTCATCTATGTTGCCATTAACGACATGGGGGGTATTCGTCAGTTACCCAGTTTGGACTAAGCGTATTATCTAGAATAATGTAAAAAAGCGGCCAGCAAATTCTTTGCTAAAGGTGCGCCTGTCATTTTGCTCGAACTCAACGGTAAAGGCTGTTGGCTTTTCTTCAATCACTCTCCCCACGCCTAATGAACAATGTTCAACCAGTTTATCTTTCCATTTAATATGGGATAGGTCTTGGTCTTGGGTATTCTCATTTTTAGTTGTGGCTATATCTTTGGCCTCAGACTCTTCAATTGTACACTGAATCATCTCGGCATATTTTCGTAAAATTTGAGTCGAACCGCGTTTATGCTTCAGGTGGAAAGTATTGCCCGGTTTGGTATATAGATGTTCTGCAAAACTCGCGCATTGCTCAAAATTTAGCTCCTTCTCGAAACGCGATACTCTGCTTGCCTGAGCAGGTTTATCAGTCGGGACAAATAAGTGAAGGCTTAGTTTTGCCCGTGTCATCGCAACGTAGAGTAAACGGCGCTCACTTTCAATTTCAGACAATGTGAGTTTTTCTGGATTTAGAGTGTGAGGAAAGGTTTTCTTATTCAGACCAGGTACAATAATGTGTTGCCATTCGAGGCCTTTTGCGCGGTGAATGGAGCTTATTTTGACCGAATCAGGGTGCTTATAGTCGGCTTTTTGAGCTAGAGTATCCAACAGTATTAAAGCGTCGGTTGGCTGTTTACCTTGCCTGGAAACAAAATTCATAATACTGGAGATCGAGCGTACTCTTTCTTCTGCTTGTTCATGATTGAAACTCAACGAACGTATGCCCTCGTATAATTCAGTTTCATCAGCATAATATCTAAGAATGTCGGAACAGCTTGCTTGTTTACTTTCGATCTTGGCGAAGACTCTAGCCAGTTTTTCCAACTTACGCTGTTGAAATTGTTTTATATCAGAAGGGATATTTTGTAGAAGCTGTTCACCGAAATGTTCATGACTATATGAAAGTATTTGGCAAAGTTGCTTTAGTTGATATTCAGGTAAGCCGATATGTGGAAATTGGCAGATTTGTTCGAACTTTTCTTGTCTGGATTTAGCGTCAAATGTCGTAAATAAACCCGCTGACAGTTCAAGTAAAGCACGAATGGCCTGGATTTCACTGGAATGAAATACCCCTGAATGGCCATCGATATGATAAGGGGTTTCAGCCTCAAGTAGTGCTAATTCGATACTGACAGCCTGGCTCCACACTCTTACCAGAATGGTTGTGTTTTTTAAGGATTGTGGGTCTGAATTAAGTAAGTGTTCGCTGATTCCAGATGAATCTTCCGGGCCCCTATGCAGGAAAACCCTTGTATTCGGATTGGAGTGATGTGACTTGCATAAAATGGGGAGCCTACTGTTATTTTTAGAAATGAGGTGATTCGCAAGTAAAGATACCGCATGGCCATAGCGGAAAGAGTAACTAAGGCTAAGCAAACTGGCGTCAGAAAACTCTTCTGAGAAACCTTTAATAATATAATCAGGTTTGGCGCCTCTAAATTCATAAATAGTTTGGTCTGGGTCGCCAACAACGCTAATTTTAGCCCTGTCTCCGGCAATATATTTCAGTAAAGCATGTTGAATATCGTTGGTATCCTGGTATTCATCAACCAAGAGAATATCCATTTTATTAGCGATTAGGTTTTTCAGTCGCGGAAATTTTTCGATTGCCAGGACCGTATCGTAGAGCATGTCACTATAACTAATACGGGATTCTTGTTTACGCCAACTTTCAAAGCGATCAAAAAGTTCAACTAAGTAGTTAAATTTTGGTTCCAGGTCTAATGCTTCAAAAACAAGTTGTGGTGTCTGTAAGCCGTTTTTGACGGTTTCAATAAAGTTGCGTGATATGTCTATATGGTCTTTTTTATAGCGCTTCAGGTCTTGAAGTTGATCGCCCGATAAAAGTTGGTTTAATAAACGCCATAACTGGAAGTCCTGTTCTTTCTCAGAAAGAATCTGAGCGTTAAAAGGGGGTAAGCAGCCTTCTTGAATAAAGCGTTTATATAAGCGATAGCCCATGGCATGGAAGGTTCTCACTTCCGGAATATCTGTGTAGTGAAATCGGCTGTCAGAACGATGAAGCACCTGAGATAGTTTCTTTTGAAAATCTTCTCGTGCCGAACGATTAAACATTAAAATGAGGATTCTTTTTCCGGAGATTCCTTGGTCTAGAAGATAACGAATACGATGTGCGAGTGTTGTCGTCTTACCGCTACCGGCAACCGCAGAAATGACATAGTGTCCTATTGGAGCACTGACAATGGCGTCTTGTTCATCTGTTAACGTGAATCGCATGTGGAAATAAATATTTTAAGAGTAAGGGATGTGGATTTAGTGGTTTATTGTTGAGCAATCAAGTGTGTCCCTTTACTGAGGGCTGCATTTAATGAACAATGGCATACTTATCGCTCTTATCCGAAATCAAGACACTGTGATGGCTATTATGCAGAAGAACAAGATGAATTACCCGCGCTTCATTGAATTATCAGTCGAGCGCCTTTTGAGTGTCATCAGAAATAGCCAGCTTTCCTTATTTCCTTCATTTAAAGGCATTTATCTCGCTGGAATTATGCTTTTCTTAGCAGGATGCGCCCATCATAGTGATCAGCGTATAGATTTAAAGAACCTCGATAAATCCAGCGAGAAGGTGGTCGAAAAGACCGCGTTAATGCTCGCAGCCGAGTCTGGTGATAGTAGCGCGATAAAAGCGGCCTTGGAGCAAGGTGACAAAATTAATGCTGCTACGTCTGAAGATACCGCTTTTTCTTTGGCACTAAAAAATAAGCATGAAGCCATTAGCCGAATACTGCTTTCAGCGGGAAGTGATTGGCAAACAGGCTTTTCAAGCAAACAAACCAGCGCATTAATTGTTGCTGCTGATCAAGGCTTCGATGATATTGTTAAAATGCTCATTTTGAGAGGCGCACCTTTAGAGCAGGCCGATAAAAATGGCTATACCGCGCTTGCTATCTGCGCAAAAAATGGCCATTTGACCACCTTGAAAATATTGATCAATGCGGGCGCCAATGTAAATGTGAATCCTGAGGGGCGTTCTGTGCTAATGCATGTCGTAGAAAAAAACAATATGTTGTTATCTCAGTTATTGATTGGGGCGGGTGCAGACCTTAATTTCAGTGACAGCAAGGGTGATACTGCCTTGAAGCTTGCAAGGCGTAATGGGTTTTATGATTTAGATCTAATGTTAGTTCAAGCCGGCGCACGGCCTTAAGAGAAAAAGTATGTCGCAAAAGAAAAAGTTAGTGTTAGGGCCTCTGCCAGAGCAGGCAGATGATTACAGTCAATATGAAGAAACAGTGACACATTGGGATCGTATTATTGCGGTTTTACTGGTTATTGCTCTAGTATTTGGTTTGGTTATTTATGCCTTGACTGGCGATGATAATGAGCACGGTCAGGTAGAGAATATTCAGCCTGAACCCAAGCTGAGCATACCGGCAGCAGATCAGATCGTTGGGAAAGCTGAAGAGTCCAATATCGATCTAAATAAGAACGATATAGATAAGAATGAGACAATTGAAACGGGTGCTGACATTCCGGTATCCGACTCACCCGCTACACCAAAATTAGAAATTCAAGGTGAGCTTTCAAGCGCTGTTCCAGCAAATACTGTTCCTTCAGAGACGCTTGAAGAAGATACGGTTCTTTTGCCTAAGAATAAACAACAAACAAGCGAGAAAGCCTTAAGCAGGCCGAAACTGGCAGTGGTTAGTATTGTCAATAATGCTATTTCTCGTGCGGTATTAACGCAGGAGATTAAGGATAAAGAACCAGGATCAACACTTCCTTATGAGTTAATTCTGCCTGAGGCAGGTATTGTGAAAGTAATCTTGTTTACAGAGATGGAAGGCCTTCGTGGTAAAAAGCTCTATCATGAGTGGTATCGTAATGGTATTCGACAAGCCAGAGTCAAAATACCTGTAAATGTGAATAAGCAGCGCTCCTATTCAAGCAAGTATATTAATGCTCAGATGCTTGGCGATTGGCAGGTTAAAGTGCTTGACGAAATGTCTGAGTCTTATGTCTTGGCAGATTTTAGTGTTGTTAACCCTTAATGCTTGAATGGTCATTTGTACTTAAAAAAATGCTGACGGCGTTCTGCATGCCTTTGCCGTTATTTTATGTTTTATTGGGTTTTGCCGTTCTTCTGTTTTGGCGGAGGAAGCTATTCCTGGCAAAGACCTTCAGTGTGATCAGTATGTTATTTTTATACCTCATTTCTATTGAAGTCACAGGAGACTTTTTTGGAAATAAGCTTGAAAGCCAATACCCAGGCTATCAAAAAAACGTTCAGATAAAAAATCAGGAAATTGATTATGTCCTAGTCTTGGGAAGTAGTCATTTTAGTGATTCGGCACATCCCATTAGCAGCTTGTTATCTCCAGTAGGTTTGACTCGTTTGGTTGAGGGCGTGCGCATTTATCGTTTGAATCCAGGCTCAAAACTTTTATTGTCGGGTTATCGGTTTGATGATGAAATATCCCATGCACAAGCGCTTAAGAAAGTAGCGCTACATTTTGCTGTACCTGCTAAAGACATTGTTCTGGCAGAACAGGTTAAAGATACTCAGGAAGAAGCAAGCCATTGGATGGCGTTTGCAGAAGGGAAGTCTTTAGTCTTGGTAACATCAGCGAGTCATATGCCGCGTTCCATGTTTTTATTTGAACATGCACAAAAAAATAATACACTTTCAACTAAGTTATATCCTGCTCCCACGGGCTATATTAGCCATCAGGTATCACGGCTTTCGTGGCGAAGCTGGTTTCCTTCGGGTCATAATATGTATCGTGTAGAGCGAGTATGGCATGAGTATTTAGGCTTGTTGTGGGCACGTCTTGTGGCTTAAAACGATTAAGATAATCTTGTGATCAAGTGGAGGTAACATTATGTTTTTTAAAAAAGACATCAATAAATTAGCAGTCGTTTGTTTAAGTTTTATTTTTTCATCCTTACCTGTTCTTGCTGAGGTGAATGTGACAGATGCATGGGTTCGCTTATTGCCACCTATGTCGAAGATGACGGCTGCATATATGAATATTCAAAGCGACCAGGAAGACCGTTTGATCGCTGCTGGAAGTGATATTGCCAAGTTTATCGAAATACATCACTCTAAAATGGAAAATGGAGTTATGTCTATGCGGCAGGTGGATGGATTAGATTTGCCCCAAGATACCTTAGTCGAGTTAAAACCACAGAGTTATCATTTCATGGTGATGGGCCTGGTTAAGCCTCTTCATGAAAGTGAATCTTACTTGTTCACCCTAGAGTTTGAAAAAGCCGGTAAGGTCGATATTCAGGTTCCTGTCAGGAATCCTTAAGGTCGGCCTATCAGGCGAGAATCAAAGGCCCGAACGCGACAATCACAAGTGTGGTCGACATGACCAGTAAGGGTAATAATATTCGTTCGTGGCGATAATAAAAATTATGGCCTTCTTCTAGTGCCAGTTCGACTTCACGACTCCCCACTACTTGTTTTGTCAGTAAATGGTTTAGCGAAACAGGGGGGGTTAGATAACCTAATTCAAAAGCAACTAAACAGGTCATCCAAAAGTGAATCGGCTCAATGCCTTGCTCATAAGCAACAGGAGCAATGACCACAGAGACCAGTATCAATGCGCCAAACGGGTCCATAATCATTCCGATAAAAACCAGAAAGACCACAATCGCCAGCATAGCTAAGATAGTTGAATCAAAACCTTCGGGAAAACTAAAACTTCCCCCTGTCCTCTCAATAATGCCGCCAACGGTAAATGAACACGCCATTAGCATAAGAAGCGCACCAATCTGAATCGCTGAGAGTCTAATCGATTTGTCGAAGGTCGTATTTAGTCTAGGCGGCGTTGTGATATCGGTCTTGTTACTGAGTTTTTTCCTATGCTCGTAAAGAACAATGGCGATCAGAATAATTGGAAGCAAAATGGGGGCAGAAAACTCATCTAAATAAGCATTCAGTAAAGCAGCAAACAACAGCATAAAAAACATTAAGATAGCGAGGTAAGGAAATAATGCTTTGGCTTCATTTAAGCTGGGTCTAAATGCTTCAGAAAATGTTGGGATTTTAATGGGGCTTTGCTTAGTTAATAATACAAAGAAACAAAATACCACCAAGGTGAGCATAAAGACGCGCCCCCCCCAAAAAAACAGCTCATCGGACAACACTTCTTTGTTTAATATCGCAATGCCAACGACCAATAAGCATGGTCGCAGAACAACCCCTGAGCTGCCAGTCATGGCGGTGACGGCCAGCGCTAATTGTCTGCGTGTTCCAATTCGACGCAGTTCTTGGTAGGCAACCGCCCCCATAGCAATGATGATAATGCCCGATGCGCCAGTATAAGCGGTAGGTACGGCCATTAATAATATGGCAACGCAGGCTAATAATTCAGGTGGTAACTTCCAAGGCGTAAATACAGCAAATAGCTTGGCAGGTAAGGCTGTTTCTTTGAGCAACATACCCACCCAAATATATAAGGCGATAGATAGGTGTAAGTTAGTGAGGTGAAATATTTGGGTGAAATAAACGGCAATACCCGGTAGATGCTGTTCATTGATCAGAAAGTGATAACTTGCTGCTAATAACATCCAGGTATGTATAGGAATAGTCAGTAAACTGTGAAAAAAATGTTTATTTTTAGTTAAGGGTGAAGGTAAGTTGATTAGCCTAAAAAATGAGATAGAGGCCATTGCAGCACTACCAAGTGACAAAATAATCAGAAGTTGTGGTGATGAAAGTCTTGTACCAGAGTCTAATGAGCCAATAAAAAAGGCAAGGCTAGACATACTTAAGGCTGCGCTGGCAATGAATTGAGCAGAATAAGAAAGAATATGGTCTAAACTTGAATGGATGCTTCGAAAGGCAATGTGCTCTGTTTTCCAGGTCGCATAGGTCGCACAAAGCATTAGCAAAAGAATTAGAATGGTTTTTTGATAATTAATTGAAAATAAGCTGATCTTCGCGAATACTGATTCCAGCATTGCAAAGCTGGCAACAGAAAATGAATACTCTTGGTTGTAAATAGCCGCGTCTTGATATTTCTTTTTGCAGACTTTCAATTGTTTGATTAAGGATACGCGTGCAGTATCCCTGTCAAACTTATCCTCAATTAGATTAAAACCGGCATTTTCTGCCTGAAATTGTGTTTCTAGCTGATTAAGCCGCTCATCAATATTGACCTCAGTATCACAAGACGGAGATGGATTTTCTCCTCTTAATATAAAGTAGTTATCCCAAATAGATAAGCCCAGTTTGAGTAGCTGTGCGTTGATGTTTTCACTGGTACCAGCTAGTACGGTTGTCAGTAACAAGAGCAAAACACTAAGAGATAGGCCTTTGCTCAGTTTGTTACGCACAGCGATCATGGCGTCTACTCTATTGTTATTTTTATTGAAAGTCGGTTGTTGTTTATTCTTTATCTTTGGAGGTGCATTCCGCTAAATTAGGGTCAACTTTACATCTAACCTTCCTGAATAAGGTCAGTGCTTTTGCATTGTAGATATTTCTATCCCTGAGAGTGATTCGACTTTCACGAAATATTTCATTCCATTTGTTTTTATCTGCATCGGATATCTCAATCCAATATTTCTCAGGAATAGTCTGTTCGCTTTGTTCTATCGTCTTAATACTTTCAAGGTACTTATTTGCAAGCAGTTCTCTGGACTTTTGACCAAAATCAGCAGGAATCTTATCCCATCGAACAATCAGTTGCATGGTTATTTGAAGCGAAGGCCACTTGATAATGCCGCCATTAGGCTCAAGACCTTTATACATTTCCATAGGTTCATAGGCTAAGCCTGGCGCACCGGTAATATCAACAGCATGATTATTAAACTTTTGAAGTGCATTCATAATGCTTGACGATACCGGTGTCATACCGATGCGCTCAGCCAAGTAACCTGTTTCTGGGGCATTATCCAATACCGTAATACGTTTACCTGCCATATCAGCCGGGACTTTAATGTTTCGATCATTTACAAATAGAAAGATGGCACCGATAGGTGAAATGCCAATAATTTCATATTCACCTTTGCGCATTAATTTAACAGCTTTTTTACTGCTTAAGGTCTTGATGATCACGCCTAAATGCTCATAGGTAGGCAGGGCGCCAACGGCATTTATCGAACCTGTAAAATCATTGTATTCCCGGGCCCGCAGGCCGGGTAAGTTAAGCATGTCGCAAACGCCATTTTTAAATTCTTCAGACGCGACGCGATCGTCGGTATAAACCTTAAAAGATAAATCGACACCCCATCGATAAGCATCAATCTTGTATTCTTTCATCGATTTATGAACGGGGCCATCATTACCAATGAAATCAAATACACACATGGTCAAGGGCATTAAGTTGGTATTGTTTTTTTGAGCATTAGCAAGCGCTATTTGGCTGGAACAGACAATAAAAGTAAGGATGCAAAACGAAAATAAGGCGTTAATTAATGGCATAGGAAACTCTTCAACATAGAAGTATAGTCAGAAAATCATGGCTATGAATGCTACCTGAATCACCGATTTCTGGAAATGGTTTAATGTCTCAAAAATATGAAAGAAAGTCAGATACTTCTTGGCTGTTAAAACTACATTAGCCTTATGTTAGTGCATAGCTGATAGTAAGTGCTGAACAGATCCGTTCTTATCAGCTTGCCAAACGACGGTTCTGGTAATCGTAGAAATCTGGTTTTTCTCTTTGGTAGTGTTTCATCAAGGGTGAATGGATAATAAAGTCAGCGGTACTTTTATTGCATGCGACGGGAATGTTCCATAAAGTCGCAATACGAAGCAAAGCTTTAATGTCGGGGTCATGAGACATTGGCTCTAAAGGGTCCCAAAAGAAGATTAACAAGTCGACAGTGCCTTCTGCGATACGGGCACCAATTTGTTGATCTCCGCCAAGTGGGCCGCTTTGAACGCGCTCCACGTTAAGGTTTGTTTCTTTTTCAATGAATAAGCCCGTTGTTCCTGTGGTCACCAACGCGCAGTTTTCCAAATCACTGTGATGATCATTTAACCACTTCACTAAATCTGGTTTACGGTTGTCATGCGCAATGAGGGCAATATTCTCAATTGGTTTCATAAAACTGCTATATCCTGATTAAGTTTCTTATTGTTATTTCTTCGGGGAGGCATCATACACCCTATGAGCTCTGTGCGTCTCACATTGAATAACTTTAGCAGATTATCTTTTAGAAATATGACAAAAATATGTCATTATTCAAGAAAAAAAGGCCAAAAAAAACCTCGGGCTAGCCGAGGTATAACAACAAGTTACCACACTTGATAAACGAGACTTCCGAAAGTATGCATTTCGATGTCTTGAATACAAATATACTCGAGTACTGAAAAAATGAATTGATTTAGATCAAGCGCCTCGCAAAGAGAGCTTGTTCATCCTCATAAAGCATTAAATAATGGAGCCATAAAAATTTAGAGTAATACTTATGGTTTATCACTCTATCGATAAAGGGGTATGGGTGCTGGGATTTGGTGATACATTGATTCGGCTGAGTATAGATAAATCGATGGTAGATGCTATGCTTAAGGCGTCATGAAAAATAATGGTTTATTTACATTAATATAGAAGAGAGAGAATAGATGAGAAGATTAATTACGACTGCATTATTAATGACAGGTTCTTTATTGTTAGCTGCCAATGCGATGGCGGGGGATGCTGCTGCGGGAAAAGCCAAGTCGGCTGTTTGCGCTGCATGTCATGGTGCTGCTGGTAAAGCGGCCGTCCCTAATTATCCAAACCTGGCGGGACAAAATAAGGCCTATTTGGTCAGTTCTTTAAAAGCCTACAAAAATAAAGAAAGAAGTGGTGGCATGGCCGCTATTATGCAGGGGCAGGCTGCGGCATTAAGTGATCAGGATATTGAAAATTTATCTGAGTATTACAGCTCATTGAAGTAATATCCAAGCTTGGAAAATTTTGAAAAAAAGTTCAGCAAACTGGAAGACAGGCTTTTTAACCAAAGCCTGTCTTTTTTGTTTATAAAGTCTGACAGGTAATAAATATACTTAGAAGGATTTCATGATTTTGTTCGATCAGTGAATTCGGTTAGAATATGCCTCAAAATCGCCCTGTAATATGAGTTAAGTATGAAATTTATCGTCAAGTTGTTCCCCGAAATTTCTATTAAAAGTAAGCCTGTTCGACAGCGTTTTGTGAAGCAGCTTCGCCAAAATATTAATGAAGTTCTCAAGAGAGAATTCGATCATGTATCAGTTCAAGGCTATTGGGATAAAGTTGAAGTCACTGTAAAGGGTGACCTCGATTACGCCCAGAAAGTGGCGCAAACCTTACAAAGAATTCCGGGAATTGCGAACATTCTAAGAGTTCAGAATTATACCATTGATGATATGGAAAATAATTTCGAAGAAATGCTCTGTTTAACTCAGCATATTTTCAAAGACCAATTAAAAGGAAAAACCTTTGTTGTTCGTGTAAAACGTGCAGGAAAGCATTCCTTTACTTCAACTGATTTAGAGCGGTTTATTGGTGGTGGTTTGCTTCAAAGGCTTGAGACAGCGGGTGTTAATCTAAAAAAACCAGATGTCACCGTTAGATTGGAGGTTCGAGATGCTAATCTTTATGTCGTTGAACAGCGTTATGAAGGTTTAGGCGGTTTTCCACTAGCGACTGTTGATGATGTTTTATCACTTATGTCAGGTGGTTTTGATTCAAGCGTAGCAAGTTATTTAACGATGAAACGAGGCTTAAAAACCCACTTTTGTTTTTTTAACCTTGGTGGGGCGGCGCATGAAATTGGCGTAAAGCAGGTTGCTCTTTATTTGTGGGAAAAATACGGTGCTTCTCATCGGGTGAAGTTTGTCACGGTTCCCTTTGAAGAAGTAGTGGCTGAACTTGTTCAAAAAATACATCACTCGCAGCGTGGGGTTGTCTTAAAAAGAATGATGTTACGCGCTGCACAAGAGGTTGCGGACTCATTGAATATTCAAGCATTGGTGATGGGAGATAGTGTTGCCCAAGTGTCTAGCCAAACATTAACCAATATGTGTGTGATTGATACAGCCACCAAAAAGCTGGTAATGCGACCGCTTATTACCATGGATAAGCAGGATATTA
This sequence comes from uncultured Oleiphilus sp., assembly GCA_963974595.1. Classification (GTDB taxonomy): domain Bacteria; phylum Pseudomonadota; class Gammaproteobacteria; order Pseudomonadales; family Oleiphilaceae; genus PZPK01. The sequence goes on from CAXBDA010000003.1 coordinate 60,402, forward strand.
TTGGCATCTCCCGCAAGATAGGCACGGAGGACTTTGCCAAGAATATGCCCGAATATTGTGGTGTTATTTCTGATAAGCCAACAACGTGCGCGACAGAAGAACGTTTAGCTGAAGAAGAGTTAAATTTTGACTTTTCGATCCTTGAACGTGCTTTAAAAACTAGAATGACTATTAAAATTGATGAGGTTTTGACTCGAGTTCAAACGCTTGCAGAAGTAGATTTGGTCTCGGTTCCTCATGTCGATGATGTAATTATTGATATTCGCCACCCCGAAAACCGAGAAAAAGCCGAGTTAGTTCTGACAAATAATGAGATTAAGCAAATTCCATTTTACGAGTTAATGTCTAAGCTAGATAATCTAGAGCCAAGCAAGCACTATTTACTGTATTGCGATAAAGGTGCTATGAGTCAACTACACGCTAGCCATTTAAAAAATATGGGCTTTGAGAGTGTTGGCGTATACTCTCCCAATAAGTAAGAAAATAGGCACGTCAGTGCTTAAATTATCTCTTTGAATAATATAAAAGGAACTTAATATGTGCCCAAAAGTTGGCCGAAGAGAGCAAAAGAAATTAACAAACAGGCGGTCAATTCTAGATGCAGGTCTGCTGGTTTTCTCTTCGATTGGTTATGAACGTGCGACGATTATGGACGTTGTCGAAGCCAGCGGTTTATCTGTTGGTACTTTGTATAATCACTTTGGCGACAAAGATACTATTTTTGCTGAAATTGTTGGCATGCTGGTGCGTGACGTTAGAGCTGCTCTTAATGAAGCCAGAAGTAAAGCGGATGATTTGGAGTCTTTCATTATGGGGGCTTTTCTTGCGTATAGTGAGCTCATGGAGCAGCAACCAAAAATACAAGAGCTTATTAGTAAAAACTCAAATGCGTTTCGTCAATTTGTGAGTACCGAGACGGAGCTAATCGGTTTGGTTAATGACCTTCAGCAAGATATGAAATCGGCTGTTGACGCGGGTCTTATTCCTGATTTCCCTGTTAACTTAATGAGCTCGGCAATGATGGGGGCCAGCATGGAAATTTTCTCAGAAAAAATCGGCTCACATACAGCAAAAGAAAAAGCTGAATTTCTAGGGCATATCTTTTTGGGTGGTATTCGGCATTTATCAACCGCATAACGATGTTTTTACATTTTCTAACCTTTGGGTGAAATGATGGATATAGGCGATTATCGACGAGAATATATGAGTCAGGGTGTTGATATTGACGACTTGAACCTGAACCCGTTTAAGCAATTTGAATATTGGTTTAAGCAGGCCAATGATGCCAATATTCAAGATGCCAACGCTTTTAGTATTGCTACGTGTGACCCTGATGAAGGCCCCTCTGTTAGAACGGTTCTGTTAAAGCTATTTGATGAACAAGGCTTTGTATTTTTCACTAATTATAATAGTGCAAAATCAAAACAGATTCAGCGTTATCCCCATGTTGCTATGTTGTTTCCATGGTTGGTATTGAATCGACAGGTCAGGGTTGAAGGCCGTTGTGAGAAGATTTCAAGTGCGGCATCGCTTAAGTACTTTACGACGCGCCCGCGGGGCAGCCAAATTGGTGCCTGGTGCAGTGATCAAAGTGAAGTAATTGAATCACGATCTTTTCTGGAACAAAAATACCGGGAGGCCGCAGAGAAATTTAAAGCGGGTTCTATCCCCCTTCCCTCCTCTTGGGGAGGCTACCGAATTGTGCCAACACGTTTCGAGTTTTGGCAAGGCCGTGAAAACCGTTTACATGATCGTCTTCAGTATGTACGTAATGATGAGAGCGCTTGGGATATAAAGCGACTGGCACCTTGATCGACAGCAAACACTCTGTGCGGAGCCATTGTTAGGCGCGTACTTAGTCTCGGTGTAAAATAGTAGAAACAAAGCGACTTGCAAGTGCCCACTGACTTGGCCAATAACCATTGAACTTTGGTAGTTGGTCATCGACATCGCCAACCCGCCGGTCATAAAATGAATGCAGAATTGGCTTGGGCAACTCAAAGACTTCGGAAAAATTTTCTGCCGGGATAAAGGCCAAGCCAAAGGTTGGAGCTAAAGGCAAGAATGCGACCACAGGACTGTTGCACGATGGGCAAACCCCTCGATTTACAGAGGGAGGTAAACGGTGCTTTGTGAATCGAATTGCAGGATCAATAGGTTTGATTATTTGATTAGACTTTACCGCAACAATATTAGCGAACGGCTTGCGATACACCTTTTGGCAAATTTTGCAGTGGCAAGTAAATTGAATTACGGGAGAACCCTTGATTATAATTTTGCTGTCTCCACACGGACATGAACAAGGTGTTTGCATGGTTCCTCCTTTGGTTTATCGGTGTAAGTGCCAAGGCCTCATTAAGAAGCAAATAATAGGTGGTTAATATATTACGTTTTGCAGTATCAACGTATGATTACTTTGATCGCGCTACTTTGAGCTTATTTAACGCTGTCAATAAGTCTATATTCTCTTTTGAAAGCTCTTTATTTTCTCTAGATGCGTTTTTCAATTGATTCTGAATACTCTTTAAGCTTTTATTCATTTCACTAAGTTGGTTTGCCAGTGCTTCATTTTGATCTTTACTCGAAATAAGTTGACCTTTAAGTCGCGCTTGTTTGGCTTGCTGTTCATTAAGAGAGCCTTCTTTTTGTTCAAGTCTTTTCTGGTAATCGGACATGGCTTCTTTAAACACTTTTATATCGTGTTCTTGGTAATCGATGAATGCTTCATTAATATCGATCGTCAAATAATTATCGTCTAATTGTATTTTCAAGTCTGATAACTGCGATGCAAGAATCTCTGCCGAGGAACTTAGCGCGTCTTTTTCTATTGCAGTCGTTTGGTGGTTGTCTCTGAGTTTGGTAATTTCAGTCTGGAGTTGATCGCTTGTGCTTTTTAAATCCACGAGCATCGTTTTAGTTTTATCAAGTTCGGCTTTTTTGTCCTGTAGAGTGCTTGACTTGTCAATGACTTGTTCTTGGGTCATATTTAAGATATTAGCTAACTTGTCAATATTCTTAGAAGCCAGTGCGATTTGATTATGTTGGATTTTTTGTTGATTCAAATAATCGAAAGCTAAATATCCACCGATTACGCAAACAATCAACAGGGTTGGCAGTATAATTATATTGATGCTTCTTTTCTTGGTATCCATTTCGCTTTGACGGACTTGCAGTGATTCATTTTCTTTTTCAAGTAAGCGCTTTTCATCGTCCAGCTTGTTCTCACGTTTTACTAACTCTTGTGCTTTCAAGCGGTTTGCACGTTCTTTTTGGGCAACCTCCTCTTGATGAGAGCTTAATCTTTTTTCGGTACGGCTTTGATTCAGGGCCTGTCGACTAAGGGCTTCTTCTTTTAATTTTAAGGCTCTGGTCTTTTGTTCTATTTGTAATTCTTCTGGCGAGGCCATGAATAAAATGTCCTAAATAATTTTAATGATGAAAAGCATTTATTAGCATAGTTGATACTGCTTATTTTGTCTGACGATTCTGGGTCAAATCGCGTCTAATTTCGCGTAGGAAAGCACTAACCACTTAGTACCACTTTCAATAAAGTTAACTTGAATGCGCGCGTGAGCACCCTGTCCTTCGTAGTTCAGTACGGCGCCTTCGCCAAAACTCGGATGAGAAACAAGCTGACCTAATTGGAAGGGGCATGAATCTTGAGAAAATCCAGATGTCAGCTCATTACCAAAAGAAACTGGCATAGAGACGCTATTTTTGATTCTCACCTCTTGCATCAAATTAGCCGGGACTTCCCTGACGAATCTTGAAATAGGGTTGAACTTTTCTTGCCCATATAAACGTCGGGATTCAGCATAGGTAATGACCAGTTTTTCCATTGCCCGTGTGAGACCGACATAACACAAACGTCTTTCTTCTTCTAATCTGCCAGGCTCTTCCATAGACATTTGATGCGGGAACAAACCCTCTTCCATACCCGCTAAAAATACACACGGAAACTCCAAGCCTTTAGCGGAATGCAGGGTCATCATTTGTACGCAGTCTTGATGCTCATCAGCCTGCTGTTCACCTGCATCCAAGGCTGCTTGAGCAATAAAGGTGGCCAAATGGCCCATTTCATCGTCTTCTGGGTCGTAGTCTTTGGTTGCCGACAGTAATTCGTTCAAGTTCTCAACTCGGGCTTGGCCTTTTTCACCTTTTTCTTTGGCATGGTGATCTTTCAATCCGGATTTTTCCAAGACCTGCTCTGTCAGTTGAGATAAGGAAAGGTCGGCTTGTTGTTCGCCCAAATCGTCAATCATATTAATAAAGAGCTTAAGAGATGCGCCTGCTTTGCCTTTGATTAGGCCAAGGCCCAAGCGTTCAACACACGCTTGCCATAATGAAACGGATTGCTCTCGAGCATGTTCACGCAGATCGCTGAGTGTTTTATTACCCACGCCGCGTGTTGGAATATTGACTACACGTTCGAAAGCAGCATCATCATGTCGATAATATATAAGGCGAAGGTAAGCTAAGGCGTTACGGATTTCTTGGCGATCATAGAAGCGTAAGCCACCGTAAATTCGATAAGGAATACCTTGTCGAATCAGGAATTCTTCTAAGATTCGAGATTGTGCATTAGAGCGATAAAGGATGGCACATTCGCTTCTATCACGGCCTTGGTTTACCCAAACAGTGATTCGATCTGCAATGTAATTGGCTTCATCTTGTTCATTAAAAGCAGCATAAAGATCAATCGGCTCACCTTCATTGCCATCGGTCCATAAGTCTTTGCCTAAACGGCCGCTATTATTTTGAATCAAGGCATTGGCCGCGTTTAGAATAGTACTGGTGGAACGATAGTTCTGTTCGAGTTTGATACATAAAGGGCGCTGAAAGTCGTGTTCAAATTGTTGAATGTTTTCAATCTTCGCACCGCGCCAGCCATAAATTGACTGGTCGTCATCGCCGACCACCATGATCGGAATGCGGTCACCTGCCAGCACTCTTAACCAGGCATATTGTATGGTGTTGGTGTCTTGAAACTCGTCAACCAATAAATAGCGAAAGCGGTCTTGATAGTGCGCTAAGAGTGCCGGATTATTTAACCACAATTCATGAGAGCGCAATAGCAATTCACCAAAATCAACCATGCCAGATTGCTGGCATTGATTCTCATAAGCGAGATAAAGTTTTGCCATGACTTGGTCGTACTGGCTATGGCTTGGTGGCAAATAGGCTGCTCTTAAACCTTCATCTTTCTTACCATTAATAAATGACTGAACCTGCTTTGGCGGCCAGCGAGTTTCATCAACATTATTTTCACGCATAATACGCTTAACGATGCGCAGTTGGTCATCAGAATCGAGGATTTGAAAGTTTTCAGGTAACTTGGCATCTCGTGAGTGCGCTCTCAATAAACGATGAGCAATGCCGTGAAAGGTACCAAACCAAAGGTTGCGCCCGGGCAGTTTTAGTAAGTCTTCGATACGGCCACGCATTTCTTTAGCGGCTTTATTGGTAAAGGTGACGGCCATAATGGCAGATGGGCTGAGTCGTTCAATTTCAATCAGCCAAGCGATTCGATGCACTAATACCCGGGTTTTACCACTACCTGCCCCGGCTAAAATTAATAAATTTTGCATTGGTGCAGCCACAGCTTGACGCTGAGCATCGTTAAGGCCATCTAAAATATGCGAAACATCCATGGGAATAGCTTTCTTGAGAAGTTAATATAAATCTGTTTTTACTTGCGCTTAAGGGGCATGAGTATAACAGTAGCTATGTAAAAAAACTTCCATATGGTTTATATCTTGCCTCACTGCTATTAGTTTTTTTGGTAAATTACTTTTGAATCATTTAAAGCTAATGAAAGGTTTAGCGTATTCAGGCTATACTTAAAAGACGCTTTCTTCCCAGAATAATAACTATGAATCTTGGCCGCTTTAAACAGCTACTACAGAATTTTTTGCCATCAAATAGCCTTCCTGATGAGGTTGGTAAAGATGAATTACACGATGCATTTATATCAGAGCGTCAGGTACGTTTGTCGTTAGAGGAAGCGCTTTCAGACAAAGAGGCCGAGTTCGAAGTCATACTCAAGGGGCGTATTCGTGAACTGAGTGATGCAAATACTCAGTTAAGCGAGCAAATCGCACTGCGCAAGAAAATTAGTGATGCCTTGGTGAAAAGCCAAACCCGCTTAACACAGGCGATGTCAGCAACACATTTAGGTTTAATTGATTGGGATGTCTTGCACGGGCAGTTTTACCAGTCCGAGTTCATCGCTGTGTTTGGTGCGAAAGAACAAAGCTCCGCAGAGATTATCAAAACACTTAAGCGCGTGGTTCATCCGATAGATTATGTCCATGTTAGAAATACCCTCAACGCCTGTCTGGAAGGCCGTTTATCAGACTATATTATTCAATACCGTGTTTTTCAGGGTAATCAGAGCTGGCTTTGGATAGAAGAGTGCGGGAAAGTGGTCGATACCGATGCCAAAGGTAAGGCGCTCAGGTTGTTGGGTACAAGACGAAATATTCAATCCGAAGTGGTACGTGATGAGCAAGTTAAGCTGGCTAAATCAGTTATTGATCATACTTCAGAAGGTGTCTTTGTGCTTGACCCTCAATATCGATTTTTATCGGTGAATCCGGCACTGGCAAAAATAATGGGCTATGACGCTTCATTTCTGGCCGGAAAACGCATTCAAGAGATAAGTGATACGCCCAAGCGGGAACAGGTTTATCAAGAAATATTTCAACAGGTTCAGGCCAAAGATCAATGGCAGGGCGAGCTCCTGGAAAAACGTTTTCACGGTGATTATTACCCGCAGTGGACTCAAATAAATGCGATTCATGATGAGCAAGGTGCCATAAAGTACTATGCAGGTATGGTGTCTGATTTATCCTTTCGAAAAGCCGCAGATAAGAAGTTAGATTACTTATTAAACTATGATGACCTGACGAAACTAGCAAACAGAGTCCAGTTTAAAGATCAACTGCATCGGGCTTTGGTGCGTTTTAAAGATAAAGGCATGCCATTCGCATTGGTTATGTTGGATATCGACCGCTTTAAGCAATTTAACGATAGTTTCGGTCATGAAGCCTCAGACCAGTTGCTGTGTGATATTGCCGCGCGCTTATCGCAAAATATCCAGAAAGTAGATATCTTAGCCAGAGTGGGCGGCAATGAGTTTGCCTGTGTCGTAGGTTGCAGCCCAACGTTTAATATCCAGAAATTTGCTCAGCGATTATTTGAAACCGTGACACAAAATCACTATGAAATAGTCGGACAAGGTGTGGCGATATCATGCAGTGTGGGTGTGGCTTTAGTGCCAGAGCATACCCAGGATATTGAAATACTTATGCAGTTTGCCGCCTTGGCTGTGCAGAAAGCCAAGTTTCAAGGCGGTGATCAAATACAGATGTTTGATGAAAGTCTAAAGTCCTTTTCCCGTGAAAAGTTAGAAATGGAACATGAGTTAAGGAGTGCCTTGGAAAACGGTGAGCTGGAAGTTTTTTATCAGCCCAAAATGGATTTACAGACCCAAAAGATTCATTCAGTTGAGTCTCTGGTACGCTGGAATCATCCAACGAAAGGCTTGGTTTCTCCCGTAGACTTCGTAAATATCGCTGAAGAAAGCGCTTTAATTACCGATCTTGGTTTGTTTGTTTTAAAGCAGGCATGCGAGCAGGCGCAATGTTGGCGGTCAAGTGGTTTGGGTACAATTAGCGTGGCCGTGAACTTGTCTCCTCGGCAGCTGCGTGATGTGGATTTAAAAAGCATGATCCAAGTGATTATGGATGAAAGTGAAATCTTGCCAGAGTGCTTGGAGTTAGAATTAACCGAAAGCATGATTATGGAAGATTCTCAATCTGCCATTCGTTGTCTGCAGGATTTGAAAGCCTTGGGTTTGAAAATCTCGGTGGATGATTTTGGTACAGGTTACTCTTCATTAAGTTACTTGAAAGATTTCCCTGTTGATACGCTAAAGATAGATAAAAGTTTTGTCGATGGCATGGAATTTTCTCAATCTCAACTGGCGATTGTCCGTGCCATTATTGTGTTAGGCCATAGTTTAAACTTGAAGGTTGTTGCTGAAGGGGTTGAGAACAACTCCCAGCTTGAGTTATTAACTGAAAATACCTGCGATATGGTGCAAGGCTATTTAATTTCTAAGCCTTTGCGTGCAGCAGAAATGCAGAGTCTGTTAGAGCGGCAGGCAGCGTCTTAATATATTTCCGATCACTGAATAATAATAGTACTGCTCTCTGATACCTCTAGGGTGCAAAGTCGATCTTATCATCCTGAATGCTCAAGCGGTCTGTTGAAGATTGCAGTTGCCCAGGTGTATTCGCATCCGAACCTAACTTGATCATTAATCTCAAATCATTTGCTGAATCGGCATAAGCCAAAGCATCTTCGTAGGTAATGTCGCCAGCGGCATATAGATCATAGAGTGCTTGGTCAAAGGTCTGCATACCAATGTCACGCGACTTGGTCATCATTTCTTTTAGTTTATGCACTTCTTTTTTACGGATTAAATCTGCGCATAGAGGTGTATTCAAGAGTATCTCTACAACAGCCTTTCGGCTTTTGCCATCCGGTGTTGGAATGAGTTGTTGAGCAACGATGGCTTTCAAATTGAGGGATAAATCCATCCAGATCTGGTTGTGTTGTTCTGGGGGGAAGAAGTTGATGATTCTATCCAAGGCCTGGTTTGCATTGTTAGCATGTAGTGTTGCCAAACATAAGTGGCCTGTTTCGGCAAAGGTGACCGCATAATCCATCGTTTCTTTACTGCGAATCTCACCAATCATAATGACATCAGGTGCTTGTCGAAGTGTATTTTTTAAAGCAATCTCAAAACTCTGGGTATCAATACCGACTTCTCGCTGGGTTACAATACAGTTTGCATGTTGATGGATATATTCAATCGGATCTTCTATCGAAATAATATGGCCTTTACTGTTGCGGTTTCGGTGACCAATCATTGCTGCAAGCGAGGTTGATTTACCGGTGCCGGTTGCACCTACAAATATAATTAAGCCACGTTTTGTCATCGCTAATTGATTGATGGTATCTGGGAGCTCTAAATCTTCAATGCGCGGTATGTTTGTTTCGATACGCCGAAGCACCATGCCACAAAGGTTACGCTGATAAAAAGCACTGACACGAAAGCGGCCAATCCCACGAGCACTGATCGCAAAGTTACATTCATTGTTATCAGCAAACTCGGCGCGTTGTTTTTCACTCATGACATCATAAACAATTTCCCGGGTTTGTTCCGGTGTCAGAGCATGTTTGGTCACTGGGACAATTTTGCCATTGATTTTGATGCTTGGAGCGACACCGACTGTAATAAATAAATCGGAGCCGCCTTTTTCAACCATGATCTGTAAGAGCTTTTCGAAATCCACCTTGCTACCATCCTGTAAAACTTGATATGTATATTCTGATCTAAGTGCGTATATGTGTTTACGCTGTCATCGAGACGTTTATTTTTTGTAAAAATCTTAAAAATTATCAGGAGTTTTCGCTTTCTCGCGGGCAATCTCCCGGGTAATAAAGCCTTTGCTTAATAAGTTCTGTAAGCATTGATCCAAGGTTTGCATGCCGACAGATGCACCTGTCTGAATAGAGCTATACATCTGAGCAACCTTATCTTCACGAATCAGGTTACGGATAGCCGATGTGCCAATCATAATTTCATGGGCAGCAACACGACCACCATTGGTTTTTTTCAATAATGTTTGTGAAATAACCGCCTGTAGTGATTCTGATAACATGGATCTAACCATAGACTTTTCTTCTGCCGGAAAAACATCGACCACACGGTCAATGGTTTTTGCGGCAGAGGTCGTATGCAGAGTACCAAACACCAAATGGCCGGTTTCTGCTGCGGTTAGTGCTAAACGAATAGTTTCTAAGTCACGAAGCTCACCAACCAGTATGATGTCAGGGTCTTCACGAAGCGCTGAACGCAGCGCTTCATTAAAACCCAGGGTATCGCGATGAACTTCACGCTGGTTCATCAAGCATTTTTTACTTTCATGGACGAATTCGATCGGGTCTTCAATGGTTAAAATATGATCGTATCGATTGTCATTAATATAATCGATCATCGCCGCTAATGTGGTTGATTTACCCGAACCGGTTGGCCCTGTTACCAGAACCAAACCACGAGGCACTTCAGCAATGTCTTTAAATACCTGGCCCATTCCCAAATCTTCCATGGTTAATACTTTGGAAGGAATGGTACGAAATACGCCACCGGCACCACGGTTTTGGTTGAAGGCATTAACCCTGAAACGGGCCACACCGGGTACTTCAAAAGAAAAATCGGTTTCGAGGAATTCTTCAAAATCTTTACGCTGCTTATCATTCATAATGTCATAAATCAGAGAATGTACTTCTTTATGTTCCATGGCAGGTAAATTGATTCGTCTCACATCACCGTCTACACGAATCATAGGGGGTAAACCGGCTGAAAGGTGTAAATCCGAAGCGCCTTGTTTGGCAGAAAATGCGAGTAGTTCGGTAATATCCATATGGGTCCTCAAAATGTGTTAAGAGCCAAGTATTTAAAACGGCTTAAGATGAATCACACCATGTACACAAACCAAAAATACTGCGCTGGTGCTGATAAGGCTTGTGAAAGTAAAGGCTTTTTGCTCAAATGTCCGCTACTCAATTTTAACGTGATACGCCATCCTTATGTTTAAATACACCAAGCATTAACTTGCGTGACTTATAATAAAGGAATCAACCCGTTAGCTTGAGAGTTTTAAGAAGGCCTTATTCAAAAAAAGTGATTCAAAATAGTATGATATTCAGCATAGCAGACAAGCTCGAGAACGTAAGAGCGAGGATACAAAAAGCCACAATTAGCGCAAAAAAATCACCAGATTCTGTGCAGCTTCTGGCTGTTACCAAAACCAAAGGGCCAGAAGTGCTGCAATCTGCGATGCAAGCCGGCTTAATGCAATTTGGTGAGAATTATTTGGGTGAAGCATTAGCTAAACAAGAAAAGCTCCTGGCGCTTTGTGGTGAACATGACTATGCCGCGCTTGTGTGGCATTTTATTGGGCCAGTTCAATCGAATAAAACACGTGCCATTGCTGAAAATTTCTCGTGGGTGCATACACTGGAACGATCAAAGATTGTGAAAAGATTAAGTGATCAACGGCCTGAAAAATTACCACCGCTAAATTGCTGTATTCAAGTAAATATAAATAAAGAAGAGACAAAATCGGGCCTTCTACTTAAAGACATAAGTAGTTTGGCTAAAGAAATTAATGAGGCACCTAATCTTTGTTTAAGAGGCCTCATGTGTATACCCAATGCAGGTCAGTCTGAAGAAGGTTTGAAACAAACCTTTCAGCGTATGGCAGGAACGTTTGAAGAATTAAAAACGCTATATCCAACAGTTGATACCTTATCAATGGGTATGTCGGATGATATCGAAATAGCAATTGAATGTGGCGCGACCATGCTTAGGGTCGGAACAGCACTTTTTGGTGAACGTGTTTAGTTCTTATTATTTCACTACAAAATTAGAAGGCGGACTAATGGGATTAAAAGATAAAAAAATATGCTTTGTGGGAGCGGGTAATATGGCGAATGCCATTGTGGGCGGGCTTGTGCAGCAAGGTTTTCCTGCTGACAATATTATTGCGAGCGCGCCCTCGACAGACCACCTGGCACAAATTCAAACAAAATGGGGGGTGCAAACATCGACGGATAATGCTGCTTCTGTTAAGCAGGCTGATGTGATTGTTTTAAGCGTGAAACCCCAAGTATTAAAACAAGTCTGTGAAGACTTATCGGCAAACTTGACACATCAAACTCTCATCATTTCTATTGCAGCCGGTATTGAACTAAAAAGCTTAAATCAATGGTTAGGTCAAAATCAGGCTATCGTGCGCTGTATGCCGAACACCCCCGCACAAGTTCTCAAGGGTGCCAGCGGTTTAATCGCAAATACCCATGTTTCTAAAGAACAGCAAGCGCTGAGTGTTGAGTTGTTTTCGGGTATTGGCATTGTGGAATGGTTAGCGGATGAGTCGCAAATGCATTCTGTGACGGCGTTATCTGGCTCGGGGCCTGCTTATATTTTTCTGATGATCGAAGCCATGGAGGCAGCAGCAGTCAAACAAGGTATGGCCGCTGATACGGCAAGAAAACTTGCCGCGCAAACCGTATTGGGCGCTGCACAAATGGTCTTGAATAGTGACATATCGCCAGCACAATTGAAGAAGAATGTGATGTCGCCAGGCGGAACAACAGAGCGTGCTATTCAAGTTTTTGAGGAAAATGATTTAGCTGGGGTCGTTGATCAGGCTATGCAGGCCGCCACCGACCGCTCTAAAGAATTAGTAGAAATATTAGGTGCTGAAAAGTCTTAGGCGCTAGAGTAAATGAGTACATAATTAATATACTTGGGTGACGAAATGAGAGTAAATCTACTGCTAACCGGCAACGAGTTAATGACGGGGGATATTTTAGACTCGAACTCCGCCATGATCGCCCGGCTTTGTTTTGATCAAGGTATTCAGATCGCTTTAAAAAGCACGATACCCGATGACTTTCAGCTTTTAATCAATGAAATTGAACGTTTAAGCCAAAGTGCCGATATTCTCATTGTGAATGGTGGTTTAGGGCCCACATCAGATGATTTAACTGCGGAAGCCTTAGCCAGGGTCTTAGGAAGAGACTTGGCGATTCACCGCGAAGCATTAGCACATCTTGAAGCGTGGTCGCTTAAGCGTAATTACCCTCTGACGGAAGCCAATAAAAAGCAGGCTTATTTACCCCAAAATATCGACTTGGTTGCCAACGAAACCGGTTCGGCAGTTGGCTTTAAGGTGAAGCACAATGAGTGTCTGATTATCTGTACACCAGGGGTTCCCCATGAATTAAAAACCATGATGGTGAAGGAAATACTGCCTGTATTGAGCTCAAAGTTACCCGACAACATTCAGCCTAAACGCGTGCGTTATCGAATTTTCGGCTATGGTGAGTCTAATCTCCAGCAAGCTATTCATGAGCATTATCCTGACTGGCCAGAACAGATTGAGCTGGGTTTTCGTGCCTCGATGCCCTTGCTTGAATTAAAGCTCAAAGTGAATCGAAAAGAAGACCATGTTTTGTTAGAGGAGTGGAAACTCAAAATAGAGCACTTATTAGCTGCACATATTGTGACCCAGGGTGATCGTAGCTTGGCAGAAGTTGTGGTACAACTTTTAGCCCAGAAAGGCTTAAAAGTGAGCTGTGCGGAGTCGTGTACTGGCGGAAAGATTGCTTCCATGATTACCGAGGTCAGTGGATCATCCCAGGTGTTTGAAGCAGGTTTTGTGACCTATGCCAATCACATCAAAACCAGTGTAATAGGTGTTTCTGAAAACGTATTAAATGAGCATGGCGCTGTTAGCGAGCCCGTAGTTCGGCAAATGCTTTCGGGCGCCTTAACAGTAAGTGGTGCAGATATTGGGGTGTCTGTGTCAGGTATTGCAGGCCCCAGTGGCGGTAGTGATGAAAAGCCTGTGGGTACTGTTTGCCTGGCGTGGGGGACGCAACAGAAAATGCATTCGCATCAATTTTATTTTCCCGGAAACCGGCTATTCTTCCAAAAAATTGTATCGGCACTTGCTTTAGATTTAATCAGACGCGAACTACTAAATATTGATGAAGCTGCGGATTATTTTCAAACACACCGCTTCCACATTAAATAAACAATCAAAATTAACTAAGGTCTCTAAGGCGATTATAAATAATAGAAGGTGAATTATGCCCAAGGCGAGTGAAGTAAAACGTAGTGATGTTATTTTGCTGAATGAGCAAATGCTGCAAGTAAAAAATATTGAAGTTCAAAGCCCAAGTGCTCGGGGAGCCGCCACTCTCTATAAAATGCGCTTCAATAATGTTAAAACCGGAGCCAAGCATGAGCAACGTTTTAAGGGTGATGAGGTCTTAGAGAAAATCGAACTGTCACGTAAGCCTGTGAGTTATTCTTATGATGATGGTCTTTCCCTGGTTTTTATGGATGATGCTGATTTTAGCCAGTACATCTTAGATAAAACTGAGCTCGAAGAAGAAAGCTTATTTATCTCAGAGTCTATAAAAGGCATGTTGGCCTTAATTGTCGACGACCAGGTCATTGGTTTGGAATTACCTCAATCTGTCGAAATGGAAGTGATAGAAACTTCGCCTGCCATTAAAGGTGCGTCAGCCAGTGCCAGAACAAAGCCTGCCGAGTTTGCGACAGGTTTAGTTATCCAGGTTCCTGAGTATTTAGCACCGGGCGAACGAGTCAAAATTAATACAGCTGAAAAGAAGTTTATGGGGCGCGCTGAATCTTGATTATTCGTACTTACAAAAGTAGGCGGTATCTTGTGGGACTTTAAGATCGAATGATTTCTTTGCCTCAACAATAAATGTGTCACCATCTTTGAATGAAACAAATTCATCGCTGTCAGGCAGTTTGACGATCAGTTCGCCCGAAACAACCACCATATATTCTTTCTGGGATGTTCCGAAAGTATAGTTACCCGCTTTCATAACACCGATGGTTGCAGGTAACGTGCTGCTTTGAAAGGCGATAGATTTTACCTTTCCGTCAAAATATTCATTTACTTTTAACATATTTTTCCTTAAACCGAATTTATTCACAGGCGAGCATTATACGCACTATTTTATACCTGAGTATTTATTTTTAGGATGTCGTAATGCGTGTTTTTTTTGTTAAACTCACGCCATTAAAATAATAAATTGGCTGAACCAGCCTAATCGTCACATACAATATGAGTTATATGAAGACGCATCTTGTGAAGACAAATTGAGAGAGCACAAAATGAAGAAAGCAATATTGTTGATATTTCTAGTCATTGTCTCATTGCAAATCGCCAGAATTACGCGAGATGCTGGTATCTTTCGTTCTGTCGAGCAAACTGTAGACTTAGCTTCATGCGAAGCCTTAACTGGTCCAGTGGGTGCCGAAGACATCACTATTGATAAGGTGTCGAAGGTGGCCTATATTTCGGCTGATGATCGGCGGGCAGCCTTTAATGATCCTAACTTACCATCGTATCCTAATGGTTCGATTTGGCGTTTGGATTTAACCAAGCCCGATAGCCAGGCTGAAAAAATCAAAATTGAGATGATGGGGGACTTTCATCCTCACGGTATCGCCTTACGCTTTAGTGATAAAGAGAGTAATGACCAAGGTCGTGCGATAGAGTTGTATGTCGTGAATCACATAAAGCCAACAGAGCATGAGATTGTGGTTTTCAATATACTCGAATCAGGTGAGCTTAAACTAAGACGACGCATCACCTATCCAGAATTAATTGCACCCAATAATTTAGTCGTGGTCGCTAAGGATCAGTTTTTTGTGAGTAACGATCATGGCAGCTCCTTGAATACTAAAATGGCAGTGCTGGAAGATTATTTAGGGCTGCCCTTATCGTCGGTCAGTTATTTTGATGGTGCGCAAGGTCATATTGTTATCTCTGGCTTACGTTTTGCTAATGGCCTGGCTTTGTCTGATGATCAAGAAAGTTTATACGTCGCTGAAACAACAGCGGGTCGAGTATCTCGTTACAAACAGGTGCGCGATAAATTGGTCTGGAAACTGGATGAGAGCCTTAATGTTGATATGGGCGTGGATAATTTTGAGTGGGATGGTTCCGATTATCTACTGAATGCAGGGCACCCTAAATTATTCGACTTCCAAGCTCATATGAAAGATGCCCAAGCGCTATCAGCCTCTCAAGTGATTCGCATTAATGTCAAGTCAGATCCAATGACTTATGAGACACTTTATCTGAATGATGGTGAAGCCCTTTCAGGGGCAAGTGGCGTAGCAAAACTTGATGAAACAGTGTTGATAGGTTCTGTTTTTGAAGCTCATTTTTTGAGGTGCAAAACTGATTAGTTTGGTGTTCTGCAGAGAACGCCTTAAGTTGATTTAGGCGCGATGTAGTGTCTACGAACGGTTTCATTGAAGGCTTCAACATAACGAGGGTCGAATTGCGAGCCACTTTCACCATTGATCAAGGTAACCGCACTAAACAAAGACTTTTTATAACTTCTATCTGCGCGTTCATTGGTGACAGCATAAAAAGTATCGGCTAAAGCAATTATCATTGCCCCAGGGTGAATGCTGTCCTGGCTCAGACCTTGCGGGTAACCACTGCCATTATATTTTTCATGATGTTGATTCACCATTTGAGCGGCTTCTTCCCAGCCCGGCATCCGCTTAAGTAATTGGCTTCCGGTCTCAACATGGTTCTTGATTAACTGGAATTCTTCGTTAGTTAGTTTGCTCGGTTTATTTAAAATTTCAGAGGGAATAAGTGACATACCTAAGTCATGTAAATAAACCGCGGCTGTTAATTGTTCTTTGTCGACTAAATTATTCAGGTCTTCATTTGTTGAAAGGCACAAATCTAGAATTGTCTGGGTCCGGCCACGTTTATAGATGTTTAACTCATCCAGTTGTAAAGCAAGTTTTCTGAAGAAAATTAAGTCAGGGTGTGTTTCTGTTGTACACGCTAAGGGTTCTTCATTTTTTCTCGAAGTTTTTGTACCGGGAGGTTCTTGTTCTTTCTTGGTGTTCCGGCAGCCCACTAAGGTATCAAGTGCTGCATTAATTGTTTCGTCTTCTGTTCCATCTGTACATAAACGAACACGCTCAATGACCTCATTCATTAGTAGATGGGGCTCACCTTCAACTTGCCCTTCATTCACGAAACCAAGGACCATCTGATTGATGCGCACAACAATAGCGGCAATAAACTCTCCGTATAATCTGCTGTAAGTCTTAGTGCCCTGGCGCATGTCCGAGACAATTTCTTCTAAAGAGTGAATGGTATCGACTAACGGCTCAAGAAATACCATTCTACAGTTGCCCTTTAAAGAATGAACATCTCTAAATAATCGATGCACTAATTTCAGATCATAGGTGTTATCAAGCAAGCCAAGACATATTTCTATTTGATCAATATTTTCTTGTAAACAATCTGAAAAATCATGAATGATATCATGGTCTAATTCGGTAAACTGAGGGCAGATGGTAAAACTCATAAACGCTAATCCAATCAAAAATCTGAATAATCCTTTTATCAAGAATAGTTCAATTTTCTAGAAATGAAGGGGTATTTATTAATGGATTATGCTTGATGATTAGAATTTAATTAAATCAATAGATAAACGCTATTGATATTGTTGGGCTTACTATTTGGATTAAAAGCCAAACCATGAAGGTTTTATGAGCAATAAAAATAATACAAAAATTTGCAGGCTAATAAAGGGTAATACACCTCGGTAAATATCTTGCGTTTTAATGGAAGCCGGTGCGACGCCTTTAAGATAAAACAGGCTAAAACCAAAGGGGGGGGTAAGAAAGCTTGTTTGCAAATTCATGGCAATCAAAATGGCAAACCAAGCCATGCTTATACCGAGCGCTTCGGCAACTGGAGCGAGTAAGGGAATGATGATAAATGAGATTTCAACGAAATCGATAAAAAATCCCAAGACTAAAATGACCAGCATGGAAAGAATCAGGAACCCCCACTTTTCACCAGGTAGATTCATCAGCCATTGTTCAAGAATATGATCGCCACCGGAATAACTAAAGGTCATTGAAAAGGCGGTCGCGCCAATCAGAATCGCAAAGACCATGGCGGTGACTTTTACCGTTTCATTAGCGCTTTCCCAGAGCATTTTGGTATCAAACTGGCGATAACACACAGCAAGAATGATCGCACCCACACCCCCTAAGGCTGAGCTTTCTGTCGGGGTTGCAATACCTGAAAAAATTGAGCCTAAGACAACCAGCATAAGGGCCAATGGCGGTATAATTGCCACAACAGCCTGTTTAAATTGAACGGCTGTGCTTTCTGGTGAGGCGGGTAATGCTGGCGCTTTTTCTGGATTGCGTGCGGTAATAAACAAAATATAACCAATATAAAGTGCGATCAATAACACACCGGGAGCAACGGCTGCTTGAAATAATTCACCAACCGGAATGCCTAATACATCACCCAGAATAATGAGGATAATGGACGGCGGGATGATTTGGCCGAGCGTGCCCGATGCGCAAATCGTGCCGCAACTTAGAGCTTTATCATAGTTATGTTTCAGCATGCTAGGTAAAGAAATTAAACCCATGGCCACCACACTGGCACCCACTACGCCGGTAGAGGCGGCTAATAATGCACCGACCAAAATAGTACTAATTGCAATGCCGCCATTGATGCGCCCAAAAAGTTGTGCCATGGCAATGAGTAGTTGTTCTGCTAAGCGGGTTTTTTGAAGCACGACCCCCATAAAAATGAACAGAGGAATCGCCATTAATATGGTATTTTCCATCACACTTTGGATGCGATAAGGCATAAAGGCAAATAGCTCGAAACCTTCAGCAAGCACACCAAAAAACAACGCCACACCGGCAAAGGTAAAGGCCACCGGAAAACCGAGTAAAAGCATCAGAAGGGCAACCACAAACATAATTATGCCTAACATGAAACATTCTTCCTAGGGGGTTGGACTGTCTGGTGTTTTGTCATTAGAGTAAATTCTTTTTCGGCATTTCATGTTTTTCAGATGGTTGTGTTAAGTCGATCAGTGCGCTGGTAATCATGCCTAAACTCGCTAGCCCCATCATTATAAAAGACAAAGGAATCAAACTTTTTATAATCCATCGAAAAGGTAAACCACCAGGGTCGCCACTACCTTCACCCATTTCATAGGCATCAAAGGCAAAGCTCATGCTGTAGTAAGTGACTAATACGACAAAAGGCAGAATAAAAACAAAGGAGCCAAATAAATTGATGAAGGCTTGCGTTTTTACTGACCAGCGATCATAGAGTATATCAACGCGGACATGGTTATTTTCCCGAATAGCATAGGGTATTCCGAGTAGAAAGACCGCAGAAAAAAGATGCCACTCAAGCTCTTGCATACCAATAGACACGTCATTAAAGGCATAACGCATCACCACATCATAAAAGACATTAAACAGTAAAAGAATCATCGCTATGCCCGCCAACACACCACATAATCGTGCAAGGTTGGCAAAACAGTGATCAAGTTTTAAAAGAAGTGGCATAACGATCAACTACCTACTTGGTTTCATCGGTACTGTTCAAATAAGCCAAGTCAGACATCTTGGTCCATTGACGTACTTGTGCCAAATAGGCTTGTTGAGAATTGAGTACTTTAGCCGCAAAGGGATCAGTCGCGGCACTTTGTTCAACCAAGCGCTTATTCGCCTCTTTCATGGCAGTTAATACATCTTTAGGAAAGGTTTTTACTTGAATGTCAGGGAACTCAGTACTCATACTGGCCCAGTTTTCACCGCTTGCATGGGTAGAATGAGCATACATATCGTAGGCCGATGCTTTCATCGCGATACGTAAAATTTCTTGAAGATCTTCGGGGAGTGACTCGAAGGTTTTCTTATTGACCAAGAATTGTAATTCAGACGCAGGTTCATGCCAACCAGTGTAATAATAAGGCGCAATTTTGTGGAAGCCCATACGTAAATCTAACGAAGGGCCGACCCATTCAACGGCATCGACCGTGCCACGTTCAAGCGCGGTATAGAGCTCACCTGGCGGAATATTGGTCGGTTTAGCACCTAACTCTGCCAGTACTTCACCTGCAAAACCCGGAATACGAATCTTTAAGCCTTGAATATCTTCAAGCGAGTTGATTTCTTTTTGGAACCAGCCAGCCATTTGGTTGCCGGTATTGCCGCCCGGAAAGGATAATAAGTTATGCGGTGCATACAGCTCATTCATTAGCTCTAAACCGCCACCATAGTAAAACCAGGCAAACTGCTCTGAGGCGATCATACTAAAGGGCATGGTAGTAAAAAACATCGTTGCAGGGATTTTCCCCTTCCAGTAATAAGAAGCAGAATGACCCATATCATATTGCCCCGCCTTCACCATATCGAAGACACCAAAAGGTGCTTTGTGTTTGTTTGAAGAATCAATTTGAATGCTTAAACGACCTCCCGACATCTTTTCAACCATGGCAGCCATATTTTTTGAGGTGTCACCAAAAATGGGGAAGTTTGGTCCCCAGGTTTCTGCCAGTTTTAATGTGTAAGTTTTAATAGAGGTTGTAGTCGATACTTCTTGTTGTTCGCTACAGGCAGAGATGAGCCATATAGTGCTGATGAAGAATAGTGAAACCAGGGTCTTGAATTTAAGCATTGAGCGTTTCCCTTTATTTTTGTAGTTCAATCCGAAGAGCATGTATACACGGTATTTGTATTCATGGTGTTTGGATTCACGATGGGCAGGAAATTTAACAGACTTGAGCGGTGCTGAAAAGCAAGAAGCGTATGCTTTGAGGATTTAATCGATATTGCCTAAGAGAAACGCCACCTGGCTTCGTACAATCAGTTTAGATTACTAATCCACATACTCTGGTAAGGTTTAAGTTTAATGGTTGCACTGTCGCCTAAAGAAATATTTTCATTAGAAATGAGATCATGCCATCGTGACTCGTGATTCAAATTAATGCTGGAAACCATCAATTCCTGAATGTCTGGCAATATATTGCTAATGCAAAAAATATGGTGCGCTTGATCTTGGCTTTGTCGCCAGAAGGCGATGATACCTTTACCCAGATGAAGAGTGAATTGACTTGCATTTGGGTGGAATGCTACTTGTTTTTGCCTGATGGCCAATAATGTTTTTAGCTGAGAAAAAACCTGTGCATGGTGATTATGTGGATCATTCAAAGCTAGTTCTAAGCTAGGGTAATGCCATTGATGTCTATTAATGGCGCGGTTATGTCCGCGATGTTCCATTTTATGGTAGTCATTTCCTGTTGCTAACAAGCTATGGATATAAATGGCAGGCACGCCTTCTAAGCCAAACATGATAGTATGCGCGCACATAAAACGTTCTTGATTCCATTTGTCTTCACCTGACACCGTACCTTTTAAAGCATTGTATAGCGCAATATTGATTTCATAGGGTTTGCTCTCACCATTTTCTAAAGAACGCCAAGAGACTCGACCACCGAAGGCTTGCATGGTGTCGATCAATTGCTTTTCTTCTTCTTGTGACAATAACTCTTCTATAGGTCTTAAACCGATACCATCATGTGAGGCAATAAAATTAAAGTATGCAGTGCCATTTTGAGCGGGAGGCATGGCCATCAACCATTGTTTAAAATAGTAGTTATTCCCTGTAATGAGCGCATGTACTAAAAGCGGTGGTAAAGAGAAGTTGTAAATCCAATGGGCTTCATTGTTGTTGCCAAAATATTCTAGGTTTTCCCGGTTAGGGATATTGGTCTCGGTGATGATCACGGCATCTGCTTGAGCATGCTCAATCAGGCTTCTTAGTAAGCGAACCACCTCATGCGTCTGAGGAAGATTAAGGCTGCGCGAGCCGACTTTTTTCCACAAAAAGGCAATAGCATCCATACGGAATATTCTGATGCCTTTATCTAAATACAGCCGAATAATACGCACAAATTGTATTAATACTTCCGGGTTTCTGAAGTCTAAATCAATTTGATCAAAACTAAAGGTACACCACACATGTTTGGTGCCATCGGCCGTTTCTACTTCTTGTAGCAGTGGGTTTGTTCTTGGTCGAATGACATCGCTTAAATCATCCTTGGGAGACGCGGTAAAAAAATAATCTTTCCCAGGGTCAATTTGCTGAATAAAATTTTGAAACCATTGGCTTTTGGCAGAACAATGATTAATCACCAAGTCTGACATTAAGCGATATTTATGAGCGATGGTTTCAATGTCGTCCCAATCGCCTAGTGACTCATTTACTGAAGTAAAATCCATCACAGAGAAGCCATCATCTGAGCTATAAGGGAAGAATGGCAGGATATGCACACTGTTTAAAATACCCTCTCCATAGTTGTCTAGAAAGTGCTCTAAAGTATGCAACGGCTTCTCACCTTCCATGAGCAAGCTATCGCCATAAGTGATCATAATCGCATCTTTTTCTGACCAGTGATTAGCATATTGAATGGGCGCTATCGTCTGGTCATTCAGCCCCATTTCGGCAATAAGTGCTTGGCTTAATTGCGTATAGTTTATATCTGGAATTTCATCATAGATGACGTGTAAGTGCTCAACTATATGTTTAAATAAGCTATCAATCACCTGGCTCATGGCATTTCCTATATACTTTTTTCACCTACCTGATGAACGTGATTTAGTTTGAAATCATCTGGTTATCTTTTTCGACCGCGTCAAGTAAGCGATCTAGTATGTCTGGTTTAGCGCTGATAACACGGTTCCAACTCGGTATAAAGGGTGTTTCCATCGGGTTTTCGAGGAAGGTTTCACCAGCGGTAATAATGTTTTGGGCAAACATCTCGACAGCTTCTTCTTCCTTGTGAATATCTAGGCTTAAGCCATTCATCACCGCATCGTTATGATAAGTTTCGATAAGATCCAAGGCGATGCGAAAATAGGTTGCTTTGATAGAGCGGAAGGTTTCGCTATTAAAGGTTTTACCTTGGGTGGCCAGCTTTCTGAACAAGGCTTTTGATATATCGACAGACATTTTAGATAGACCGCCCTGATCATTATCTAAGGATAAGTCTTGATGTTTATGATCATAGATGTCGGTAATATCCGCTTGACATAAACGATTGGTTGAGCAGTTCCGGTACATTTCAGAGAGCACACCAATTTCTAAGCCCCAATCACTCGGAATCCGAATATCACTTAAAACATCTTTTCGAAACGAAAACTCGCCAGCCAATGAATAACGGAAACTATCCATATAGTTTAAGTAATCCATGTCACCATAAATTTTTTTCAGAGCACGAATCAGTGGGGTGACTAGTAAACGGCAGACGCGGCCATTGATCTTCCCATCCGCTATGCGGCTGTAATAGCCTTTACAGAACATATAATTAAATTGGGGATGGGCAACGGGGTAGATTAACCTAGCGAGGAGTTCTCGATTATAGGTCACGATGTCGCAATCATGCAGGGCGACAGACTCAGCGCGACCCGAGGCTAAGATGTAGCCCATGCAATACCAAACATTTCGGCCTTTCCCTAGCTCTTTTGGCGCTAACCCCATTTCTTGTAGTTCTTTATCCAGCGCTAATAATGCAGGGCCATCATTCCATAAGACGCGATGATGTTGCGGTAACTCTGAAAAGAACGTTAAAGCATATTTATATTGGTCTCTATTAGCTCTATCCAAGCCGATAACAATTTCATTTAAATAAGGTACATGTTTCAGCTCTTGAATAATATTAGATAAAGCATTGCCCTCAAGCTCAGAAAACAATGAAGGTAAAATAAGCCCAAGAGGGCGTTTCTTGGCATGACGTGTGAGCTCCTCTTCTAATTCTGCCACGGGGCGTCGAGATAAATTATGTAAGGTGGTGATTCTGCCATTTTGATAAAAGTCAGACATCGTTTACTCCAGAGTCGTTTAACTAGTTATTAAGTTTATTTGAAATGTTTTTTGAATGCCTTCAACCCAGCCATGTGGGCCGTAATGATCGGTTTTAATAAGTTTTTCTTTGTTTATGGGGGGGAATGGGTGAACAGGAGAGCGAATAAGTACAGCATGTTCTGCCGCGTCTAGCATTGGAATATCATTTTTCCCATCGCCAAGGGCAATGCTCAGAATAGGGTCATCTTGTTGTTGCTGGTATTGCTCGAACAGGAATAAAAGTGCTTTACCTTTGTTGCAGTGCCCACTTAAGTGCAAGAATCGACCGCCTTCTTCAATATTTGCACCCATCCGGTGCATCTCGTCTATAAAGTGTTTTTTGATCTCTGTATCACCCAGCCATTGGATTGGCTCACTAAATTGCCTGTTATTTGCCATCATTGCTCCCGCTAAGGGGAGTCCGGTTGCTCTAACAATCGCCTTGGCACCCATTTGATGAAAGTGGGCGAACTGGCCTAAATACCGAGGTTTTATCTGTTCCAAGGTTTTTAGCCAATATTCTCTAGCTTTACAAAAACTATATTGCAGATAATCCGGGTCATGACTCGATTGGAATATATTTTCGATGTGTTCTGGAAAGTAGCCTTTTGGAATAAAAATCGCAGCGCCATTTTCAACGATGAAAGGGTGGTGATTGTTAAGCTGTTGGCGGATAGCGCAGACTTCACTAAAGGTTTTACTGGTACAGAAAATGACGGGGGTTTTGTTATGCTCAAGCTCAATCATTAAGCGATTTGCTGGCTCAGTGTTGTAGGTGAAATGGTCTAGTAGACTGCCATCAAGATCGGTAAATATCAGTGCCTTTAAGCTAGTTATTGCTGTGTTTGTGCTGTTCATAAATGATTTGCCGTTCGGTATTAAGAAAGTAACAGTGGTCTGCTCGTTTTGGCATTTCTTTAAGCATGCTTTCTGTTAAGCGCTGAAAGAATTGAACAAACCGTTTTATCTCAGTCTCGTTCATTAAACCTTGATGAGATACACCAGTATGGCTAGCCTCATCTGTTTGCTTAGGTAGTAGCAACTTCTTTGCCAATTTCATTTCTTGCTCCAGTCGCCAAGTGAAAACGGTATCGAAAGAGGGGGCTTTTAACATGACTAAACAGTCAACGAGCTGGAATAGCGTTTGGTAGTCTCCTTTGAGTTGTTGGTTGACATATTGTCTCCAAACGCCTTGAGGATCTTCTTGTGCTTCTAAGTCATTGACAGGGTTCTTGAGCAAGAAATCTGCTTGTGGCTGCGCACTTAAAAACCACCCTTCTAGAATGATCAAGTCGATATCCTGAGGGGCTGTATCCCAATTTTCTTCTGGGAATAAGTCATCTATGGCCTTATTAAAACGGGAGATTTTTGGTGAGCGGCCATTCATCATGTCAGTCATTGTCTGTAGGGCGAGATCGATATCATGGGTGCCTGGTACACCTCGGATCGCAAAAAGAGGGTGTATTGTTGCTGCTTTTTTGAGGCGTGCTGATTTACTCAAATAAAAATCATCGAGCGATATATTCACAGTGTTCAGCTGATGCGCGGTTTGGAAAATGTATTCTAAGAAAGCGGCACTGGTACTTTTACCCGAGCCTTGGCAGCCGTTAATCCCTAAAATGACAGGTTTATTGTTTTTTAGACGAAGCAGTATATCGTCTATGACTGGCTGATAAGCCTTAAAGGCTGTATCGAAATAGGACTCGGGAAGCTGATGGGTTTCAAGAAATGATTGGTAATGCGGGTGTTTCATCGGCTTCCTCCTTGTACATATTGCTATACACAAACTAAAGTCTAAAAATAGTAAGAATTTAGAACCAAGAATCGTGCCGATCTACACTTGAAAGCGGAATAGTGATGAAGGGTAGCCCTAGCGCATCTGTTTTTACTTTCGCATGAATTACCTTACTTCTATTTTCGGTGCCTGTTGGACCGACGTAGTAATACATTTCAGAGACACCATGAAACATTTCCAACGTGAGGATGTTTAATTTCGTTGATTCGTCAACGCCGGGTATGTAACCAAATGGGATGCTGATACCAAAGCTATCGAAATCAGTAGCTAAGGATGTATAGAACACCGTCATAACCTGGTCAGAGGCTTCTTGGCTATCCACGATGTCAGCACCAAATCTTGCTTTAAGCTCCAGAGCCAAACGTTTATCCGCATACTTTTTAAAGAGAGAGTGGTTAATAAAATAGGAGTTTATAAAAACCTTTTGGCCTTTTAGGGCTTCTAAATAAGGGTCGTCTAATCGCGTGACTAAATCATCAATACTGTGGCTAATGAGTCTTTGTGAGGTAGAGCCATTTAATTCACTTTGAACGTCTCTAGTTGAACAGGCGCTGAGTAAAAACATAGAAAGTATTAAGGCTGTGATACGAAAGAGTATCGTCCAGTTTGAGGGCTGTTTGTTGTGCATAAGTAAGGGTCTCATGGTCTGTTATTGATAGTCTGTTGAGATTTTAGGATAACGTTATCTTAAGAAGAGATTCTAAACAACATGTGTTAAATCTCATCATTCAAACAGTTAATCAATGCCCAGTAATTTATGCATCTGCAGGCTCAAGCGCCATTGTGGGTTTTTAAGGCAGTACTCAAGGGCTTGTTGGGTGTTTGACTGTTTCGTCGGGTCTTTACCAAAACGAATACTAGGGTCTGCCATTGGTGAAAGAAAATAAAACTCAGCCGGAAAATTCTGGAATTTCTCGGGTTGCGCGAGATCTTGTGGGTACACCAGTTTAAGTTCATCGCAGCGATCGAATACCACGTTTGCCTCTGCTTTTGGGCTTAAACAGACCCAATCAAGGCCTTTTGGTAAGGGAAGCGTGCCATTACTTTCTATCGCGACTTCAAAATTAAACGTATGCATTTCTTCAATAAGAGCTTCGTCTAGTTGCAGTAGAGGTTCGCCACCGGTGAAGATTACATAAGGTTTTATGGGAATATTACGGATTGGAATAATCGTGTCGCCCGCTACATTAGCGCGCCACATAGCATGAATCTGTTGGGCTAAGGCTTTAGCGGATGCGAATTCACCACCGTTTTGACCATCGACGCCCACGATGTCAGTATCACAAAATTGGCAAACCGCTTGGGCTCGGCTGTCTTCACGGCCATTCCACAGGTTACATTTGCTGAAACGACAGAATACCGCAGCCCTGCCAGCGCGTGCACCTTCACCCTGGAGGCTATAAAACATTTCCTTTACACGATACATGATAAAGACAACTTCCCGGTGGATGAGTGTCAGGCTAGTCGCCTGTAATAGCTTTGAGTTGTTGATTCCTCGATTCCATCATATCCCGAACAAGTTTAGCGTCGTTCAATGCGTTCGCAGCATTTTCAAAAGAAAGTTCGCCGCTGGTTAAACGCTCGGGCAGTTTTTCTTGTTGGGTGGCTTGGACAGATTCTTCGGATTCTTCAGGTTCTTCGGGCTCAATTTTCAGGCTCTGGATAATATTGGTATTTGTATCGACCTGCAAGGTGGAAACCGTGTTTGAGCTAGTCGGTGGTTGGTCGCTATAATGCCATTGACCTTGGTCATCTTGCCATTTGTAATAAGTTTGATTAGATGAAGGCGATAGACTGCTTATACTGGCGCCAGAATCACCCCCTGGAATGAGTTGATCTGGAATAAAGTCTCTTGCAGATGGCATTTCCATCATGGGCTCACCATCGGGCTTGTCGACAAAAAACGGGCCTATTAATGCGACCGCCAAAATAGCGACGGTAAAAAAACGGTAATACCACTTCATAACAAGAGTGTCCTCTAAAAAGCTTGCAGTCGTTCGTTGATACGTTTTGCAGGATGCATAGGCAAACAGTTCTGTATAAGCAAGAATAGATCGCTTTTAGCCAACTCGCTAGCTGACAAATTAACTACTAGCCAGTCAAGCGAATCGAACTTGGGTTGATTGCTTTTGGGAATACCTAAACTGGTCTGGTAAAGCAAGGCGTGTTCTATTTGTTCTGCCTGTAGTTCGCATGTTTGCAATTGGTTTTTAAATGCCTGGCTTTGATTGGAGAGTTGGCGTGGTAATGCTTTGCGTGCATTTCGGATAGGCGCCACAATTTGTTTATGCCACTGGCTACTTTTAGCGATCAGCTCTTGATAATGTGAACGAATGTCTTTGTGCTCGAAGCTTAACCACATGGCAAGCAGTAACAGGTTGATGCGGAAATTCCCATTATCTTGAAGGTTTAATAGCTGTTGCTGTAAGTTGTCATTTTTCCATTGTAATAAAGAAAACTGCCAAAAGGGGTTGTCGAGAGCCAGGTGGTCTAAATCTTTCATAATGTCTCTTTAGTTGTTAGTTTCACTCAGTGATGATTTTTTAGCGTAAGGATATATGTTTATGTAAAGAATACGCTGACGCATTTAAGAATCAAGTCAGAACAATTGATGTTCGCCTTCATATCCGTTACCTTCTCGTTTTTTGTAGGTCTCTTTTATGCTTAAAATCGAAGCGCTTACGCTAAGACGTGGCCCTGAACCATTGTTAGAACATGCCAATGCATTGATGCATGCAGGCCAGCGCGTTGCCATTATTGGTGCAAACGGTGCAGGAAAGACGAGCCTCTTTAAATTAATTCTAGGCGAGATAAGCCTCGATTCAGGTGAATTTAGTTTACCAGGTCATTGCCGTGTGTCGCATATGGCTCAAGAGGTGACAGCAGGCGATCGAACTGCCTTGGATTACGTGCTGGATGGCGATAAACAATTAAGAGCCTTGGAAGCGCAATTAGCGAAGGCAGAAGTAGAGCAAGACGACCAGGAACAGGCGCATATACATGGCGAGCTCGATGGGATTTCCGCTTATGTAGCGCCGGTGATAGCTGAAAAACTTCTTCATGGTTTAGGTTTCAAACAAACGGATATGCAGCGTCCCGTCAATGATTTTTCCGGTGGTTGGCGGATTCGTTTGAACTTGGCTCAGGCCTTGATGTGCCCTTGTGATTTGTTGTTATTAGATGAGCCGACTAACCACTTGGATCTAGATGCCATGTTATGGTTAGAGCAGTGGTTAAAGCGCTTTACTGGTACCGTTTTGTTTATCTCTCATGACCGTGATTTTATCGACGCGGTATCGACGCATATTCTACATTTCGAGCATAAGCTGTTAAATCAATATAAAGGTAGTTACAGCGCGTTTGAATTACAGCGCGCGGAGAAATTATCTCAACAGCAAGCGAAGTACGAAAAACAACAACAACGTATTAGTGAAATAGAATCGTTTGTTAATCGTTTTAAAGCGAAAGCGACTAAAGCCAAGCAGGCGCAAAGTAGAGTCAAAGAGTTAGAGCGTATGGCGCTCATTGCGCCAGCACATATTGATTCACCGTTTAATTTTAGCTTCCCTGTGAGTGATAAAATTTCCAGCCCCTTGTTGAACCTGCATAAGTGCGACTTAGGGTATGGTGACAAAACGATTTTAAACCAATTTACCGCTAGTATTTTGCCGGGCATGCGCATCGGCTTACTTGGGCCAAATGGTGCGGGTAAATCGACCCTGATAAAAAGTTTGGTTGGGGATATAGCGCCCTTAACAGGTCAACGTTCTACTGGAGAGCATCTCAAAATAGGCTATTTTGCGCAGCATCAACTTGAAGCTCTGGATCTTAATGCCAGCCCTTTTTTACATTTGCAGCGTCTAAGTCCTTTGGCTAGCGACCAGGATATTCGTAACTTTTTAGGCGGTTTTGATTTTAGGGGTGATGCTGCCTTAGAAAAAATTACCCGTTTCTCAGGAGGCGAAAAGGCACGTTTAGCCTTGGCGATCATTGCTTGGCAAACACCAAATCTTTTGATGTTAGATGAACCAACAAACCATTTAGATTTAGAGATGCGTCATGCACTCACCGAGGCGCTGCAAAACTTTGAAGGCGCCATTATTGTTGTTTCTCACGATAGGCACTTGCTAAAAAATACCGTCGATACCTTTTGGTTGGTCGCTGAGGGTGAGGTTGAAGAGTTTAAGGGAGACCTGCATGACTATGAGGTGTGGTTGCAAAACTACCAGCCAGACAATGGTGCGAAGCTTCTCGAAAATAAGGGTTCAAAAGAAGATTTTTCGGGTGCTCAGAATGAATCTTCCGAAAATAAAAAAGAGCGTAAGCGCTTGGCGGCTGAGAAGCGTAAAAAACTAAGCCCGCTTAAAAAACAATTGGCTCAAGCTGAAACGGCCATGGCGAATGCGCAGAAGTTGCTGGCGACTTTAGAAGAAAAACTTGCCGATGCAGATTTATATCTGCAAGAGAATAAAGAAAAACTGAAAACCTTGTTAGATGAGCAAACTCAGCAAAAACAAACCTTAGATAAGGTTGAGATGAAATGGTTTGAGCTGAGCGAAGAGATTGAAGATGCAGAGCAATTAGACGATTAATTATCGGCTCTCTTACTAAAAAACAGGCACTTTCTGGGTAAGTGGAGCGCTCTCAAATAGTACGCCTTCCAGGCCATATAACATCAGGTTTCTAATATTCTGGTGATCGGTGTTGTTTGGGTGTGCTAAAACATCCTGACGATAATAATCACCAAAACAATGTAAGGTCTCATCCTTACTGATCATATGCAGTTTAGCAAAGGCTAATAATTTGCATGAGCCGTTATTTTGATTAGCTTCGTTGGTTAAGTCACCATTTATGAATTTACACGGTGTAAAATTGTAGTTTGCATCAACGACCGCCATGGTATCGGTAAATTGAATTGCTTCTGGGTGTTCACTCAAATTAGCAAGAAATTGCTCAGGTGTCATAAATATAAGCTCCTTTAGTGGGGTATTTCGTCTTTTTCAAGCTTAACACTTTACTTGCTAAAAAAATCCTATTAAAATTCGCGCCCCTAGTAAAACTGTGTACATATTTTGATCACAGTAAAAATAAACACACTTACATTAATGGTAATTTGAATGCCTTCAGTAAAATTGAAAGAAAACGAACCATTTGATATCGCTCTACGTCGTTTTAAGCGTACTTGTGAAAAAGCAGGCGTATTGTCTGAAGTTCGTCGTCGTGAATTCTATGAAAAGCCTACTTCAGTACGTAAGCGTAAAGCTGCTGCGGCTGTAAAGCGTCACGCTAAAAAAGTTCAGCGTGAAACTAAGCGTTTCGAGCGTATGTATTAATATTGAGCTCTGCTCATATTTAGCACTATAGAAGAGCTCTTTAAAGAAATGTCTACTGAGTTCAATGAAGGCAAATAAGAAGATGTGATGAAGCTTTGCTTTACCACATTTTTCTATATATGCGTGAAAGTGCTATACCTTAGCTAAAACTATGCATTAGCTAAAA